>DATJOH010000512.1:0-2428 GCA_035507235.1 Acetobacteraceae bacterium | reverse complement strand
CGACCACAATCCGATCGAACAATTCTTCGCCAAGCTGAAGGCGCTACTGCGCAAGGCCGCACCGCGTAGTCGTGAGGCACTCTGGAATTGCATCGCCGACATCCTCAACGCTGTCCAACCCGGCGAGTGCCGCAACTTTTTTGCCAACAGCGGCTACGGACAGTCAGCCTGAATCCGCTCTAACCAGGGGAACTGGCTGTTGGCCGCAACAGATAAAAGTTTTTTGGTTCTTTTTTTCAAAAAAGAACACTTCTTCCTGTCTTTACGTGCTTGATCGAGGCAAGTCAGATTCCCATTCGACGACCGAGGCATATCGCGTCTTCGTTCGGTCGAATAGTCGCATTTCGTCGGCAAGGACCTCAGCGGGCAACCGCACCATGGACCCGATTTCAAGCACCTTCTCAAAAACGGTACGATTATCGAACCAAAGTTCGGTGATAACGTCAAAATCTAGTTCGCCGCTTTCGCCGGTTTCCAGATTTGCCACAGGAGCCACATAACGCCGGAAATACCGCAGCGCGCCGGCCGCGTATTTCTCGCACAGCTTGCTATGGTTGTTTTCGTAATAGTCACGAAATTCGTCGATCGACATGCCGTTGCGGCGCTTCAGGAAAATCAGCACCTTGTAGATCGGATCAGCCATCGGCGTAGTCCTTCCCCTGTGGTTGCCGCAAATCTTCAGGCGCAATAGCGCTGCCGTATAGCATTGAAGCGTGCTTTCATCTGCGCGGTACGTTCCGTCGGCGTCACGCGCGCCGTTTCGGCAGGCAATGCGTCTGACAGGGAAGCGCGTTTGATGAGTCGCGTGGAGAGCGGAACCGGCGCGCCATCGAGCATATGCCGGTAGGTGAGGTTGCCGCGCTCAAAGCCCTGCGTATCGATCCAATTGTAATAAAGCGGGTCGTTATGACAAACAATCATGCGAATCCGGCCGTCGGCATCTACGCGTGTGCGGCTCGGGGTGTAGCTGACCGGGCGATAGAGATAATCCATGCTGTTGAAGAATACGCCCATGTTCGAGAGCATCCATAGTCCTTCATGGGCGTCGAATTCGACGATCAAGGCCTCGTCCGGACCGATCCGCCAATGCATATTAGTGGCGGCGCGACCGCGCTTTTTGTCATCCGCCGTGTCCGACCCGCGTGCGAATGCGTTGACGTTATTCGCATCGACGCCGCCGTGCGCGAACGGCCAGTCCGGCCAGTCATCCATCAGCGCCGTCACAAAATTACCGGCCCATTGCATCGCCTCAATCATGATCTCTGGAGTAGGCAGCGGCTTCGGGTGCTCCATGTCGATGCGTTCAATGCGCATCCGTGCCGGCTGTTCCTCCCATCGATCGAACCCTTGGCGCAGGAAGAGTTTGCGCGAGCCCGGCGTGGTCGGCAGCCAGTTTTGTTCGCGCCGCGGACCACCGATAAAAAGTTCGAAGCTGCCATCCCGCGAAGTTTCCAACTGATGGCCGAACAGATTGGCCTCGGGCGTGTCGCCGAACGGGTCATGCAGCGGCGCATGGCCGCCGGGCAAGCGCTCCGGCCTCGGTCCTTGCACGGTGAAATTAAGGAACCGTGCGGTGCCGCGATTTCCTGAAATCCGATAGGTTGATGCTCCATCGATCCATGCCTGATGGTAAACAAAATCGGCTGCATCACCGCCCAGCTTGCGCGTCGGCGTGCAGAACGGATGCAGCGCCGGATAGAGCGGGTCCTTGGTTTCAAGGGCGAGATCGAACGCTTGGCCCAGATTTTGGGTGAGAAAGCGGAACGCATCGGCACGGTGCATCGGCGTTGCCGGATTATAATCCTTGAACACAAGATCGCCGGCCGCCTTCAGGCGATCGCAGAACGCGGCCCACGCCTCGCGCATCGCGGCGTCGTCGGGACATTCGCCAAAGGCCATATTCAGGCTCCGGTAAGAAAACGCGAACGCTGGTCCTTCATCCAAAAGCCCCTTTCCTCGTCGAACCCTGCTGCAATCGCACGAGAGAGATCTTCTTCTGTATCGAGATCGAGACCAAGCCCAGGCCGCCGTACAATGCGCGCCTCCGGTAGTTCCGTGCAATGACGTCGAAAGCTGTTCGGCCCAAATCGAAATTGCAATGTCTGGTTGGGCGGCAGCGCCAGAGCATTTGTCCCCGTGCCATGCCTATCGGGCGCCACAGCCGGTGCCGCGGTTAATAGTGCGGCAATGTCCTGATGCTGCAGCAGCGGCAGATCCGAGTGCAGAATGAGCAATGGCGCCACGCCCAGCGCCGCACGCGCTGCTGCCAACTCGGCATTCAGGCCCCGCCCGCGATCGGCGATGAGCGGCCCCGTCCACCCTGGCGGACGTTCCGTCGTCAGCGCCACGACCCGGCCGATACGGGGCTGATGGGCCAGCAGCGAGGTCACGTGCGCAAACATGACCTGGCTCAGCCGGTCCCGCGCGT
>DATJOH010000511.1:0-2869 GCA_035507235.1 Acetobacteraceae bacterium | reverse complement strand
CGGCGCATAAGAGCGATGGCCGATCATCTTTCCATTCCTGACATGAAGCAGATAGAGGCGTTTGAGCGAACGCCTGTTGGCGAGCGGTTGCGTGGGGCCAGAGCGGCTATGACGCGGGAAATGTACGACTATCAGCAGGATTGGCGAACGAAAATCTGGCCCGCTGTATATGCAATGCACAAACACGAACTCGACGCGCTTGGGATTACAAAGAAGGAAAAGGCACCATGAGGCACCCGGACGAACAAAACTTCGTCGCTTCCTGGCACGCCAACGCCGCGCGTCTGACGCATACCTATTCGCCGACCCAGGAGCACGATGCCTGCGGTGTCGGCCTCATCGCGGCATTGGACGGAAAGCCAAGGCGCGACGTCGTGCAGGCGGGGATCGATGCGCTGTGCGCCGTGTGGCATCGCGGCGCCGTCGACGCGGATGGCAAAACCGGCGACGGCGCCGGCATTCATGTGGAAATTCCCCAGGATTTCTTTGCCGAGGCGATCGAACGTGGTGGCGACCGCGCACAGCATGGGCGCATCGCCGTCGGCATGGTGTTTCTGCCGAAGACGGATTTTGGCGCACAGGAGCGGTGCCGGCAAATCGTCGAGAGCGAAATCCTGCAATTCGGCTACGAAATATACGGCTGGCGGCAGGTGCCGATCGACGTTTCGTGCATCGGCGAAAAAGCCAATGCCACACGGCCGGAAATCGAGCAGATCATGGTGCGCAATGCGCCGGGCAGCGACGAGGCGACGTTCGAGCGCGATCTGTATGTGATACGCCGCCGCATCGAAAAGGCGGCGATCGCGGCGCAGATTTCGGAATTATATATCTGCTCGCTGTCCTGTCAGAGCCTGATCTACAAGGGCATGTTCCTGGCCGAGCATCTGGCGACGTTCTATCCGGATCTCACGGATGAACGCTTCATCAGCCGGTTTGCGATCTATCATCAGCGTTACTCCACCAACACCTTCCCCACCTGGCGGCTGGCACAGCCGTTCCGGCTGCTCGCGCATAATGGCGAGATCAACACGGTCTCCGGCAACATCAATTGGATGCGCAGCCATGAGACGCGGCTTGCCGCCGGCCCGCTGGAAGCCAGCATCGAGGATGTTAAGCCGGTGGTGCAGGCGAGCGGCAGCGACACCGCGGCGCTGGATAACGTGTTCGAACTGCTGGTGCGCGCGGGGCGCGATGCGCCGATGGCAAAGGCGCTGATGATACCGGCCAGCATCGGCAACGATGCGACGATGAAGCCGGCGCACGCCGACATGTTTCTGTACTGCAACGCGGTGATGGAACCGTGGGACGGCCCTGCGGCGGTGTGCGCCACCGATGGGCGGTGGGTGATCGCGGGGCTGGACCGCAACGGCCTGCGGCCGCTGCGCTATACGGTGACATCCGACAAGCTGCTGATCGTCGGCTCGGAAACCGGCATGGTGGCGCTGGATGAAAATAATGTCGTGGAAAAGGGCCGGGTCGGCCCGGGTGAAACGATTGCCGTGGATCTCACGGGACCCCGGTTTCTGAAGGATGAGGACCTGCACGACATGCTGGCGGCGCGCCAGGATTACGGCGCCTGGGTGAAGCGCATTGCGCGCATCGACCACATCGTAAAAACCGATGCGCCGGAACCCGTGCATTATGCGGGCGAAGTGCTGCGCCGCCGGCAATTGTGCGTCGGCATGACGCTGGAGGAGCTGGAAACCGTTCTGCACCCGATGGTCGAGGATGCGAGCGAGGCGGTGGGGAGCATGGGCGACGATACGCCGCTCGCCGTGCTCTCCGACCATTATCGTGGCCTGCATTGCTATTTCCGCCAGGATTTTTCGCAGGTTACCAACCCGCCGATCGACAGCCTGCGCGAAACCCGCGTCATGACCTTGAAGACGCGGCTCGGCAATCTCGGCAATGTGCTCGACGAGAATTCCGACCAGTGCGACTTGCTGCAATTGGAAAGCCCGGTGCTGTCCACGGCCGAGTTCGATGCCATGGTGCGCACCATGGGCAACGACGCGGTCATTGTCGATTGCACCTTTGCCGCGGCCAATGGCGAGGCCGGCCTGCGGCGCGCCATCGAGCGCGTCAAACGTTCCGCCGAAGAAGGCGTACGCGAAGGCAAACGCCACGTCATCCTGAGCGATGAACAGCAGGGACCGGACCGCGTTCCGATACCGATGATCCTGGCCACCGGTGCCGTGCACACCCATCTCGTGCGCAGCTCGTTACGGACATTTACCAGCCTGAATGTGCGTTCCGCGGAATGCATGGACATCCACAGTTTCGCCGTGTTGATCGGCGTCGGTGCCACTACGGTGAACGCCTATCTGGCGCAGGAGAGCATCGCCGATCGGCACCGGCGTGGCCTGCTGGGCGACCTGACGCTGAAGGAAGCCATTGGCCGCTACAAGAAGGCGGTGGACAAAGGCCTGCTCAAAGTCATGTCCAAAATGGGCATTTCCGTGATTTCCAGCTATCGCGGCGGCTATAATTTCGAAGCCGTGGGGCTGTCGCGCGCCCTGGTCGCGGAATTCTTTCCCGGCATGCCAAGCAGGATTTCCGGCATCGGGCTTTCCGGCATCGCCCGGCGATTGCTCGGCCTGCACCGGCTTGCCTGGAACGAGGACGTGGTGACGCTGCCTGTCGGCGGCAACTACAAATTCCGCAAACGCGGCGAAACCCACGCGTTCGAGGGTAATCTGATCCACACGCTGCAGACCGCGGTTGCCACCGACAGCTATCAGATCTACAAGCGCTATGCCGAAGGCGTACGCAAACTGCCGCCGGTTGCCTTGCGCGACCTGCTGGATTTCCGCCGCGAGCGCTGCGCGCCCATTTCGGTGGATGAGGTCGAAAGCATCACCGAAATCCG
>DATJOH010000510.1:0-3965 GCA_035507235.1 Acetobacteraceae bacterium | reverse complement strand
CCGCCGCAACCCCCGAACCCGAAAAACCGCAACCAACCGCGAAATCCCACACCACTACCCGCACCGCCACCGTGCGCATCCCCTCCCTCAAACCAATCGCCCCCGGCCGTCTTTTCATTGCGCTGATCGGCGCGGCGCGCGCGTGCCTCGCGCTCGAAGCCCGCCTCACCGGCGCAACCACCACCGCAAAACAATCCCGCGATCAGATCGCCGCCGCGCTGCGCGCCGACCCCCGCCGCCGCGCGCTGCGCGACGCCTTCGTCCACATCACCACCGAAAATCCCGACCGCCGCGAAATCCTGCGTGAAACCACGAAGGCGATCGACGCCGAGCTAATCGCCGACCCGGAGCAAAAAACCGGCGTTGCCGAACTGATCGTGGCCATCTGCCACAACCACAACATCATCATCGACCCGGCCACCTTGCCGGACCCGCTGCTCGACCTTCTGATTGAGTATTGCGAGCCGGGCGGCGTCGCCCGCGGCGACGTCACCTGCATCAAGCCCGTCGATCCGGATGGCTATCATCCCCCAACCGGGCCGCCCTAGGCCGCGGCGCCGGCCTGCCAACCGATGAACGCAAAAAAAAACGACAGGATAAGCAATTCCGCCAATCGCCGCGTTGGCCGCGGTTGCCGGAAAGCTTATCCTGTCGCCCAAAAACAACCAGCGCGGCGTTGCCGCGCGCCGGTTACTTACGCGTCAGGCTGAACACCACGCCATAGCCATTGGCGCCGCCGCCCGCGGTCGTGCCGTAGAATGTCGAGCCGCCCCGGGTCAATCCGGCAGAGTAACCGTCGCCTTCGGCATCGGTGAAGGCCTGCAGCGTCTTTGCCTTGCCGCTGGATTTGACTTCATAAATCCCACCGCATTGGCAGGTCGGATCGGCGCCGCTGGTGGTCGTGCTATAGATTGTCTTGCCCACCAGCAGCACATCGCCTTCCGGATTGGCGCCGTCAGCGCCGCCCTTGAAGCTGTAAAGCGTGGTCAATTTTCCAGCCGGGCTCAGCTCGAAAACAGTACCTTCATTGTTTATGCCGCCATTGACCGTATTACCGTACAGATTTCCTGAACTGTCGATCGCCAGGCCGCCATACAGAAAGCCGCCGTCGGCGCCGCCGGTGAAGCTGTAAAGCGTCTTGAACTTGCCTTTCTTGCTGATTTCATAAACCGCGCCTTCGCCGTTGGCGCCGCCGAACGCGGTCACGCCAAACAGATCGCCCGCCTTGTCGCTGATCACACCGTGTTCCGGATACTGACCGTCGGTTCCATTGAACCCATGCACCACGGTAAGCGTCCCCGCGGCGCTATATTCGAACACCGAGCCATTGCCGCTCGGGCCGCCAAACAGCGCGGTGCCGAAGAAATCGCCCGCCTTGTCCTGCACCAGGCGCCCTCTGATGAACGAGCCTTCGCTCGTGGCGAAACTATGCAGCACCTTGTACTTGCCTTTCGCCGTGAGCTCGAAAAGCGTGCCGTTATCCCCGCTGCCGCCGTCCTGCGTCGTGCCGTAAATATCCCCGCTCGCCAGCAGCGTCACGGCGCCGTCTGGCGAAGTGCCATCACCCGCGCCGCCGAACGAATGCAGCAGCGTCTCCGTGCCGTCCGAAGCCAAGGTGAACAACACGCCGCCACCATAGGTGCCGCCGTTACCCGTTGTTCCATATATGTTGCCCGAATTGTCCAGCGTCACCTCAGCGGTGGACCCACCGCCGTCAGCGGTCCCGCCGGCAAAATTATGCAATATGGTGTACGTCGCCGCAGGCCGCGCGGCGGCAAAGCCGTGCGGCAAAGCCGAAACCTGCCGCCCGGTGGCCGCCTGAACGCGCTGCCAATCCGCGCGCGACATGCTCGCACCAACCGCCGGCGTCAACGCGGCGACCGATAATGTCGCGCAGAGCAGCGCGCCACGAAACAATGTGTGTTCACTGTACATGCAGAATCTTCCTCGGTTATGTTCGGCGAATGCCGGTGCGTCATTAAACGTGAAGCGCGGCGATGCTGCAATGGCGTGCGATGCCTTAAATATGTTCGCTTCGTTCAATCGTTTCGCACGGCGCCGCATCAGCGCGCGCTCCTCCCGCTTGACATCCATAACCAGCCAGTTATCTATCCGACCGATAGCCAACAGGTTATGGATCGTGCCACCCGACCCAAATGACATGCTCTTCAGATCCCTCGCCGATCCCACGCGGCGCGCCATCTTCGAGCAGCTTTGCCGCGACGGCGAGCAGACCGTGGGCGCGATCACCGCCCACGCCGGCGTGTCGCAACCGGCGGTTTCAAAGCATCTCGGCCTTCTGAAGCAGGCGGGTCTGGTGCGCGATCGCCATGAAGGCCGGCAGACCCATTACAGCGCCAAGCGCGGCGCGCTGGCTCCGCTGATCGACTGGACAAGCCAAATGACCGGCTTCTGGCAAAGCCGGTTCGACCAGCTCGAAGATCTCCTCAAAAGGATGGACCAATGACCGAAACGCTCACCGTCACCGTCGAACGCGACATACCGCATCCGCCGGAAAAAATCTGGCGCGCGCTCACCGAACCGCATCTGATCGAGGCGTGGCTGATGAAGAACGATTTCAGCCCTGTCATAGGCCACAATTTCACGCTTCGCGGTGACTGGGGCTCGGTCGATTGCCAGGTGACGGAACTCGAGCCGAACAAAACGCTTGCCTACAGCTGGGCCGCGATGGGCCTTGAGAGCGTCGTCACCCTGACCCTTACACCGACCAGCACAGGCACCCACCTGCGCGTGGAGCAAACGGGCTTCCGCCCGGACCAACAACAAGCCTTCCATGGCGCCAGATTTGGCTGGCAGAAATTCCTTACGAACCTGGAGCAGGTTCTGACGCAATGACTCCATCCGAAAAAATCGATCAGCTGATCGCTTCACTCACCGACTGGCGCGGCAAAACCTTCGCCAGCCTGCGCAAGACAATTCTCGACGCGGACCCGAAGATCACCGAGGATTGGAAATGGATGGGCAGCCCCGTCTGGTCACGCGACGGCCTGATCGCCGTCGCCAATGCCCACAAAGCCAAGGTGAAACTTACCTTCGCTTACGGGGCGCATCTCCCCGATCCCGAAAAACTCTTCAACGCCGGCCTCGAAGGCAATGCACGCCGCGCCATCGATGTGTTCGAAGGCGACAGAATAAATTCACCTGCCCTGAAAAATCTCGTTCGCGCCGCCGTTACGTTCAACCAGACCAATCTGAAGAAGAACGCGCCTGCGGGGAGGGCGGCAAAGGCAAACAGAAAAGACCTGCTTTCTCGAGAAAGGTAACTGCCCAGGTAGGGCGAAAAGGAGAACAGGCAGGAAAGGACTTCTTTTCTGAAGAAAAGAAGCAAAAGACTTTTATCAATGGCGTCCGGCAGCCAGTCCAAATCGGCGGCCTCTGTGCTGCCCGAAACGGATAAAAGTTCTTTTTTTCAAAAAAGAGCTGCTTGCCTTCCTTTATCTTCACATCGTTACCCCATCTGGGTAGTTGCCAGAAGAACTCCTCTCATCACCCCGTTGCAGCCCCGCATCGGCAGCCGCCAGCAAGCCGAGCGCCGACCAATCAAGCTCCGCCCAGCCTCGCGCCAACATCGCAACGAGCCGATCATGCACAAGGCTGGCGGCAGGCATCGGCACGCGTGAATGCTCCGCCTCGGCCAATGCCAGCCGCAGATCCTTGGCTGCTAGCGGCGCCGTCATGCCCGGAGGGAGGTAATTTTCCTCGACGATCTTGGCGCCATAAATCTTGTGCACCCTGCCATCGAAAAATGAGTTGCCGAATATGTCGAAGGCAGCATGGCCATCTATGCCACCCTTGCGGACTAATGCCAATACTTCGCCCATGCTCTGCAGGGTGAGGGCGGTCAGCACATTGCTGCCCAGCTTCATGAGGTTTGCCGCACCCGGGTCGTCGCCAAGCGGGAACAGGCGCTGCCCCAGACGTTGCAGCAACGGCGACACCGTTGC
>DATJOH010000509.1:0-2362 GCA_035507235.1 Acetobacteraceae bacterium | reverse complement strand
GACTTCTTTTCTGAAGAAAAGAAGCAAAAGACTTTTATCAATGGCGTCCAACAGCCAGTCCAAACCGACGGATTTGGATGCTGCCCGAAACGGATAAAAGTTCTTTATTAAAAAAGAACTACTTGCCTACGTTTCTTTTCGAGTGGTTGTCCTACCTGGGCATTATCTTTTTCTTCAAAAAAACTAGCCTTTCTTCTTAAGCCGCCGTCCTGTGCTCAAAGCGCTCCGCAATGAACGCCGCAAGCCCCGCCTGAACATCGTCCGTCTGACTGAATTGCACGTGAAGCACGCCGTCCGCCACATGGACTGCCCGCGCTGGAATTGGCGTGCCAAGGATGCCGCCAAGCTCGCACGAGGCGCCTCGGCGCGGCGCCGATGCGCACGCAATCGCCGCGCCGCCGCGGCTCAAATTCCGCAGCCGACCGGTAACGGCCTGCATCTCAGGTGCATGAATGGTCACCGGCGCATCGTAATCATACCGTACAAAACTGCGCCAATCGGCGGTTTCGTTGGTCGCCTTGATGAAATACTCGATTTGTTGGCGCAGCACCTCCGAACGGCTGGAAAGGTCGCCGGCGGCTGCCGTCACTTCGCCGGAGGCGCCTTCATTCTGGGCCGCGTCGTGCAGCAGCTGGTCCATGGCGCCAGCTACTTCGGCGATGCTGGCGGCGGCCGCAAGCAGGTTTTCGTTAATGTCACCTATGGCGGTGCCCTGACGTTCCACGCTGGCGGCGATATCGCTGCCGCTCTGTTCGACCGCACCAATACGGTCCGTCATGGTACCGATCAGCGCCATGGCACGTTCGGCACTGTCGCGCACCGCCTGGATGCGGCTGCCTATATCCTGAGTTGCCTGCCCGGTTTGCCGTGCCAAAGCTTTCACCTCGCCGGCAACCACCGAGAAGCCGCGCCCAGCTTCACCGGCGCGGGCGGCCTCGATCGTCGCGTTCAGCGCCAGCAGGTTGGTCTGGCCGGCGATGCCGGAAATCAGCTCCACCACCTTGCCGACGCCCGCGGCGACGCGGCCGAGTTCGTCCACCAGCGCGCGTGCCTGCGCCGCCTCGTCCTGCATCAGTCGCGTTGCGGCCGCGGATTGCGCAACGACGCGCACGATATCTTGCGCCGCCGCCGTCAGTTGCGTCACCCGGTTCGTCACCGCGTGCGCATTGCCGGCCGCGCCCTGCGCCAAATGCTGCACATGACCGGAACGTTCCCGCATGTCACCAGCACGATGCGAAAGCGTGTCTGCGGTAGCTTGCAGATCGCCGACAGCGCCGCCCACCGAATCGAGCTGCACCGCCACGTCATTATTGAATTCCTGCGCGAGCCGGGCGAGCGCCTGCTGGCGCACCCGGCGTGCCTCCACGAGGCTCGCCGTTTCCGCCTCCATGCGCCGTTTGTCGAGCAGGGTCTGGCGGAACACCCCCATCGAGCGACACAGCGCGCCGATTTCATCACGTCGCGCGGTGCCCTGCACGTCCGCCTCCGCATCGCCTTGGCATAAACGCGCCATGTCCGCGGAGGCGGCCCGGAGCGGCGGTACCACGCTGCGCGTCAGCGCCCAACCGGTCAGCGTGGCAACGCCAAGCGTACCGCCGAGGGTCAGCAGCAGGAGGCGGCGCGCCGCGGTGGAAGCGGCATCCGCCGCATCGCGCTCCGCCAGTCCATCGTTGGAGAAACGATGCGCCGCGCGTGCGAACTCGCCGGCAAGCCGGTTGAGCGCAGGCCCGACATCGTTGGCGGCAAGCCCGCCGAGGGCGGCAAGCTCGCGTCGGATGCGCGCGAGCAGCGCGCTGGTTTTGGCGACCCGCGTGCTGCCCGCAGCGACATCCAGGTTGGCGACGATGTCGGCGACAGTTTTGCGCTCAGCGGTGGTGAGGGGCCCGGGAACGCGATGCGCCGCGAGACCTTCGAACGCGATGGCGCTGCGGCTGACGAAATCCTGGCCGACAAACGCATGGTCGTAGATGCCCATGGCAAGGCCGGTCAGCCTCGCCTGCTCGCGCCAGGCACTGCCGGCCATGGCGGCACACACGGCGATAAAGGCGAGGCAAGCAACAACGATGCGTAAACGGACTGTCATGCGCCGTAGAATGGCCGCGTGGGTTTAACGAAGCGTGTGGCGGGCTTGGGTCGCCAGCTACTGTCGCACGTACTCGATCGCACCGGCTGGCTCCGAAACTCTTCAGCCGCCGACAGGCTCAACATAGTCACAAGTTTTTTGCTTCTTTTTTGTAACTGCCCAGGTAGGGCGAAAGGGAGAACAGGCAGGAAAGAACTTCTTTTCTGAAGAAAAGAAGCAAAAGACTTTTATCAATGGCGTCCAGCAGCCAGTCGGATTGGATGCTGCACCCCAACGGCG
>DATJOH010000508.1:0-2967 GCA_035507235.1 Acetobacteraceae bacterium | reverse complement strand
ACGCTACGAGTGGAAAGGCACAGCAATGACAAAGACCGCAATAATAACCGGTGCGGCCGCGGGGATCGGCCGAGCATGCAGCCTGCGTCTGGCGCGCGAGGGCATCGCAGTCGGTGTGCTCGATCTCAACCTGGAAGGCTGCGAAAAGGTTGTGGCGGAAATCAAGGCGGCCGGCGGCAAGGCGATCGCACTTCAGGCAAGCATCGCCGATCGTGGCCAGGTATCTGCTGCCGTTACGAAATTGCGAGCAGCCTTCGGCCCGATCACCATCGTTGTCAACAACGCCGGCATTTCCAACTTCATTCCTTTCGAGCAATTGACCGATGATGATTGGGACAAGATGTTCGAAATCAATACCAAGGGCACGTTCATCGTGACCCAGGTGGTGCTGCCCGACATGAAGGCGGCGAGGTGGGGCAGGGTGGTCAATATTTCCTCCTCGAGCGCGCAAACCGGCAGTCTGGAACAGGTGCATTATTCGGCTTCGAAGGGCGCGGTCATTTCAATGACCCGTTCGCTCGCGCAGGCGCTCGGCCCCATGGGCATTACCGTCAACAATATACCGCCGGGCGCGGTCATGAACACTATCATGTCCGAAGCGAACAAGTCGCGCTTTCAAGTGCCGATGGAGCAATTGATCAAACTCATTCCGGTGGGCCGGACTGGCGAGCCGGAGGATATCGCCAACGCCTGCGCCTGGCTTGTCTCCGAGGAGACCGGCTATGTCAGTGGCCAGACCATCGGCGTCAATGGCGGGCGCGTGATGTCATGATAACATGGGGCTGGCGCGAGCGAGGTTCCTGAATGGCATCCGATCGAAGGCTTGGCGTTGAAAGCTCGAAGGTGCGTGCCCTTCTCGTCGAGGCCGCGGACCAGCTTATGGTCGAAGAGGGCCACCAGGCCGTCAGCGCGCGCCGCGTGGCTGAACGGGCGGCGCTCAAGCCACAACTCGTGCACTATTACTTTCGCAGCATGGATGATCTTTTCATTGCTGTCTTCCGACGCGCGACGGAACGATATCTGGCGCTGCACGAACAGGCGCTCGCGGCACCGCAGCCACTGCGCGCGCTGTGGGAGCTGAATAGCGACTCCTCCGGCACCAAGCGCAACATGGAATTCATTGCGCTAGCCAGCCATCGCGATGCGGTTCGCGCCGAAATCGTGCAGTCAGCGACATTTTTTCGCACCCTTCAGATCGCTGCGGTCGCCCGCGTGCTTGCGGCGCGCGGCATCGATACGGAGGCTTTTCCGGCCGCCGGCGTCACCCTGCTCATGTCCGCCATTTCGCGGGCGCTGGTTACCGAGACGACCCTCGGGATCTCGCTCGCCCATACCGAGTTGCTGGCGATTGTGAACCGCTTCCTCGAGCTGGCGGAGCCGCGCGAAGCGGCGCCAGGGCATTGATAAGACGCCCTAATAATCTGAAGCGGCGTGCCGCATTGACGATCTTCTTGACTTTGGCCACCTGCATGCTAAGAGGGTGCACAGCATTCAGGAGGCACCCTCCGTGGTGCCGTCTGACACGTAACATATGCAGCGGAAGCAACCGTGCGGCGGGCTGGTCCCCGAGGAGACACCATGACACTGGCAGACACCCTGGACGTGCAGACCATCGATCTGACGCCACGCATCGGCACGGAAATCCGCACGGACATCGAAACACTGCTCAGCGGCGCCATTGCGCCGCGCATCCGCGCGCTGCTCGAGGAGCGCGGGGTCATTGCGTTCCGGGCGCTGAACATGACGGACGAAGAGCAGATCGCCTTTACGAAGACACTAGGCACGTTTGCGCACGAGGAAGGTGAAGGCGAGGGCGTCTACAAGATCACCATGGATTCCCGCGAAAACCCGATGGCGGAATATCTGAAAGGCGCATTCTATTGGCATATCGACGGCACATCATCGAAAGTGCCGATCCTCGCCTCCATCATGAGCAGCCGCAGGCTTGCGCCGGTCGGCGGCGAAACCGAATTCTGCAACACCTACGCGGCTTACGACGATCTTCCTGAAGCGGAGAAGAAAGCGCTGGATAATGTGAAGGTTGTGCACGCGGTCAGCGCCTCGCAGCTTTATGTCACGCCGGAACCCAGTTACGCGAAGTGGAAAATGTGGCAGTCGCGCGGCAGCAACACCTTGCCGCTGGTCTGGAAGCACCGCTCGGGCCGTAAATCCCTCGTGCTGGGATCGACAGCACAATATGTTGTCGGCATGAATCCGAATGACAGCATGGATCTGCTGGTGCGCCTGCGCGATTGGGCCACGCAGCCGCAATTCGTCTATCGTCATGAATGGACGCTCGGCGATCTGGTGATCTGGGACAATACCGGCACCATGCATCGCGCCTTGGCCTATGATTTTGACAGCGGCCGCATGATGCATCGCACCAAGCTGGAAGGTGAAGAAGCCTTCGGCTAACCGGCGCCACGCGGCCGCCGATCGTCGGCGGAAGTCGCAAGCCACATCGCTCCGGCGGATTTGGCGCAGAGGCCGCTCGGGCGGCGCCGATACCGCCGCGTCATCGCAGTTCCGGCTGCTCCGCCGCTTGTGCGGATGCCGCCGCCATCGCAAAACATGGCAACCGCATTGCGCGCGTTTTGGCGAGGCGAGAAGCATGAAGATCAACGTTCCGTTGCCGTTCGACCATACCGAGTCGCGGGACGAATTCCTTACCATGGAAGCCGTCGCCGAAGTCGGCGCAACGATCGAGCGCGCCGGTTTCCACGCTGGCCTTGTCACCGACCATCCTTGCCCGACCGGACGATGGCTGGATACCGGCGGCCATCATGCGCAAGCGCCGTTCGTCATGCTGGCCCTGCTTGCGGCCGTGACAAAAACAATCCGGCTGCAAACCGGCATTCTCGTTTTGCCCTATCGCAATCCCTTCATTGTTGCGCGTGACGTGGCAACGCTCGACCGCTATTCGAACGGACGCGTCAGCCTCAGTTTTGGTGCCGGCTATCTGAAGGG
>DATJOH010000507.1:0-2681 GCA_035507235.1 Acetobacteraceae bacterium | reverse complement strand
GTCGCCTACAGCGGATTTGCACCCACCGAAAAACTGCTGATGCAGCACCTCGAGGTCAATGAATATTCGTCACCGGAATGGTGGGCGGTGGTGATTGCCGCGGCCAGCGGCGGTGCCAAGGCGCAGGATGCGGCGGCCACCATCGGCCGGCCGGCGTTCCGGCTGCGCTTTCTGATGGATTATTTGCCCTCCGTGCTGGGTCTGCTGCGGCATGAGACGCATACGCCGGCGCGGCCGGGTAGCCTGATGATGGTGTTGCCCGAGGAAAATGGCAAATTCTCGAGCCCGGCGCGCCTGGCAACGGCGCTGGAATCGGTCGCCACGCTTTACGAGGCAACGGCGGAACTGAATGGGCAATCCAGCACCGATCTCGTGGTGACCGCCTGCGATTCCGGCAAGGACAAGCTGTTCGAGTTTCAGGGTACACCCGATCTGATCGACAAGCTGAAGGAATTGCTCCTCGATCTATGGGACAACGCAATATACTACCGCGAGAAAAAATTCGCCGAGCGACAGGATCTGATTGCCAAGAATCTGCCGGTACTGGCGCAAATCGCCGGGCTGGAAGAAAAGAAGCAGATGCAGCCGGAAAAAGCTGAATTGCTGCGGCGGAAATTCATTGCCGGCGCCGGCAAGTTCTTCGAGGCCGGTGCCTCCATCCCCGATATGGACAAGTTCGCGAATTACCAGCCGCGTGACGTGCTGGCGCCGAAGGAAACATTGCTGCTGGCCGCGCGCGGCCTCTGATCAGACGCAGTGGGTGGCGATGGCATCGATCACCGCCGGCCAGACGGGCATCGGCAGCGCATGCCCCATGCCGGGCACCGTGAGCATTTTGGCCCCCGGCACCGCCGCCGCCGTGGCCCGGCCAGCCTCGAGCGGCACCAGCGGATCAACGTCGCCGTGAATGACCAGCGTCGGCGCGCGCACTGTGGCAAGGCCGGCGGTGCGGTCGCCTGAGGCGAAAATGGCCAGCAACTGACGGGCAACGCCGGCGGGATTGAGGCCGCGGTCGTAAAAGCCGCCGGCGCGCGCGGCGTCACGCGCTTCGTCCTCCGGGAAGGATCCGGCGCGCAGCACCTTCCAGGCGCGCTGGAACTGGGCAACGTAGTCGGCGCGGGTCAGCGGCGGCGGCGCAAGCAGCACCGCGGCCGCTTCCGCCGAGGGGCCCGGCAACCCGGGGTGACCGGTGGTGGACATGATGGAAACCAGGCTGCGTACCCGCCGCGGCGCGTGGATGGCCAGTTCCTGAGCGATCATGCCGCCCATGGATGCGCCGACGATGTGCGCGGCCTCGATGTTCAACGCGTCCAGAAGACCCGCCGCATCGTTGGCCATGTCGCGCAACAGGTAGGGGGCGGCGATCGGCTTGCCTTGGGCCTGGGCCATGAGCAGGGCGGGGAAGTCGATCTTCGCCGGCGCGTCGATGTAGGTGGAGCGGCCGATGTCGCGATTGTCGAAGCGGATGACATGAAAGCCGCGCTGGGCAAGGCCGGCGCAGAAATCGTCGTCCCACAAGGTCATCTGGGCGCCGAGGCCCATGATGAGCAGCAGCTTCGGCGCGGCCGGATCGCCAAAACTGTCGGTACACAGGCGGAGGCCATTGGCCGCCACGAAGGCTTCCGGCGTGCGCGGGATTGCGTCCATGGGAAGGCGGGGCCGGGCGGGGTCGCCCGGCCCGCGAAGCCTATTTCAGGGTTTCGAGATAGGCGATGACGTTGGCGCGGTCGGTTGGGTTTGGCAGACCGACGAACGCCATCTTGGTGCCGGGCACCACTTTCATCGGCGCGGCGAGGTAGTTGAACAGATTCTCCGGCGTCCAGACGTGGTTGTAGGCCTTCATGGCGTCGGAATAGCTGTAGCCGGGCACGCTGCCGGAATGGCGGCCGACCACGCCCCACAGCGGCGGCCCGATCTTCACCTTGCCGGCCTCCGCGTAATGGCAGAGCGAGCATTTCTCGAACACGACCTTGCCGGCCGCGGCATCGCCGCCCGCCCACGGATCGGCGGCGTGGGCCAGGCCTGGGGCGGCAGCCAGGGCGAAACCGGCGAGCAGCATATGTATCGTGCGCATGGAGGTCCCCTCATGATGTGACACCGACTTAGGCGCGCGGGCGCGTTTGCCCAGGTCCGGTTGCCGTGCCTGTTTTAGCGGTGCCTGCGCCGGCGGCAAGGCGCCGGGCGGCTAGACCAAAGGATCAGGAGAAAGCCCGGGCCCGGCGGGGCAACAGCCAATTCAGCAAGCGGGCAATCAGGCCGAGGGATTCGGTGTCCGCGTCACGATGCAGGACATGCGCCTGCGCAGGCTGGCTTTGCGGCAGCAAAGCCGGATCGATCGCCGGCAGCGCGTCATCGCCGCCGGTGACCTCGGTGCGGTCGAGATCGAGCTCGGTCCAGACGGCGTCCAGCGACGCAATCAAATGATCGATGTCAGCCTCGGAATGCATCGGCGAGGGAGTAAGGCGCAGCCGCTCGGTGCCGACCGGCACGGTGGGATAGTTGATCGGCTGCACATAGATGTCGTGTTTGTCCAGCAGCAGGTCGCAGACGCGTTTGCACAGCGCGGCATCGCCCACCATGACCGGAACAATGTGGCTCGGATTGGGCAAATGCGGCAGGCCGAGTTCGGACAGGCGTTCCCGCACCTGCGCCACCCGATGCTGCTGCTGCGCGCGCTCCAG
>DATJOH010000506.1:0-2190 GCA_035507235.1 Acetobacteraceae bacterium | reverse complement strand
ATGCGGTGCGTCGGCGGGATAGCGGGCAGTTTCGCCGGCCTTCAAAAGTCGCGTTTCGCCGGCGGTGGTGATTTCGAAGCCACCTGTATTTGCCGTCAGATGCTCCATCGTGCCGGCGGCATGTGGCGCGCTGTGCATGCGCCCCGCCGGCAACATGTCGAGTTCATACCATTCGGTCCAGCCCGCCAGCCGTGGCGGGCTCAGGATGCGTAATGTGCAACGTCCGTCAGCGCTGCGGATTTCCGGGGTATGTTCCAGTTTCACGAGTTCAATGACGCGGCGCTCCACAGGCGCGCAATCGCCATGCAGAAGATCTGTGAGCTCAATGCCGAGCGCCCGCGTCAGCGCCCAGAGTACCGCGAAGGTGGGATTGGCCTCCCCGCGCTCGACCTGGGAGAGCATGGATTTCGATACGCCGGACCGGTCCGCCAGTTGCTCGAGCGTAAGGCCGAGCGACTTGCGGCGCCGCTGGAGAACGGGTCCGATTTCCGGTGTTTCAGAGATCTGCATCGCGGCGTGAGGCTAAGACAGCGGCGGGAGGCGCGGCAAACGGTTGTTGCCACGAAGCCAGCACGTTCAGGCCGTCGCGAGAGCCGGGAACCGGCAGTCCCGGCCGCGGCTTCCCCGACCACGCCGGCACGTGCCAAAGCCTTCGCCTGACCGCCCGAGGACGTCCGTATGCCAATTGCCGCCGCCGTCAGTGCGGCCCTGCCGAAGCTGGTCGCCTTTTGCGCGCGCAGGCGGATCCTGGTGGTTCTGCTGGCACTGTTGCTGGCCGCAGCCAGTGCGGCGGCGACCTACCGTTGGCTCGGAGTCACCACGGACACCGGCACCATGTTCGCCGCCAGCCTGCCGTGGAAGCGGCGCGCCGCTGATCTGGCCCGGCTGTTTCCGCAGAACGACAAGCTGATTGTCGCGGTGATCGATGCAACCATTCCGGAGGAAGCCGAGGCGACCGCGTCGGCCTTGCGTGACGCGCTCGCGGCGGACCATGTGCATTTTTCTTCGGTCCGGCAGCCGGACGCGGTGCCCTATCTCACGAATAACGCTTTCCTGCTGATCAGTCCGGACGATCTGCAGGAGGTGCTGGATCGCACGACCGACGCGCAGCCTTTCCTCGGCCAGCTCGTCGCCGACCCCAGTCTGCGCGGTCTGTTTAGCGCGCTCGGTCTGATGGTGGAGGGCGTAGAGCACGGTCAGAGCCTCAACGGCGTCGGCACGGCGCTCGGCAAGTTCCAGACCGCGTTGGCGGAGGCGGCCGCGGGCCACCCGACGCCGCTTTCCTGGCAGGAATTGCTGGCCGGCAAGCTGGCCGAGGAGGCCGGCCGCTACCGCTTCGTGCTGGCCAAGCCGGTGCTGGATTACGGCGCCCTGGAGCCGGGGGGCGCCGCGACCGAGGTGGTGCGCGAGGCGGCCGCCCGGATACCGTATGTGCAGCACGGCGACGCGCGGGTGCGCCTGACCGGCCAGGTGGTGCTCGATGACGAGGAATTCGCGACCGTCGCCGAGGGCGCGGTGGGCGGCCTGATCGGCAGTTTCCTGCTTGTCGTGCTGTGGCTTTACCTGGCGGTGCGGTCCTGGCGCCTGGTGATCCCGATTCTGGCGACCCTCGTGCTGGGGCTGACGATCACCACCGGCTTCGCGGCGATCGCGATCGGCACGCTCAATCTCATATCGGTGGCGTTTGCCGTGCTGTTCGTCGGCATTGCGGTGGATTTTTCCATCCAGTTCGCGGTGCGGTTTCGTGAGCGGCGGCACAGCCATCCGGTGGGCGATGACGCACTGACGGAAACCGGCCGGCGCAGCGGCGCGCAGATTTTGGTCGCCGCGCTGGCGACCGCGGCGGGCTTCCTGGCGTTCGCGCCAACGCGCTTCATCGGCGTCGCGCAGCTTGGCGTCATCGCCGGCTTTGGCATGATGATCGCGTTCCTTTGCACCGTGACATTCCTGCCCGCCATGCTGTGCCTGTTCCGGCCCGGCCGCGAGCCGAAGGAAATCAGCTTCGTGCGCGGCCTCGATCCGCTGGTGAAGCGGCATCGCGTGCTGGTGGTTTCGGTGTTCGGTGCGCTCGCGGTTGCCGGCGCCGTGCTGGCCGCGAAAATTCCGTTCGATGGCGATCCGTTGGACACCAAGGACCAGCATAGCGAAGCGGTGCGCACGCTGAATGATTTGATGCAGAACCCGATCACC
>DATJOH010000505.1:0-6991 GCA_035507235.1 Acetobacteraceae bacterium | reverse complement strand
CGAGAGCCTGCTGCAATATCTCGACGCGCGCAGTCCGGCTCAGTTGGGCGCGCCGCCTCTTTCGCCGGCAACCGGCGGTGCGGCGCTTGACGAAGCGCTTTCGGAATGGGCTCTATTCGGTCAGGTGGATTATCATTTTCTACCGACCCTGGATTTGGAGTTGGGCGGGCGCTGGAGCGGCAATACGCAGCACTCACAATCCGCCTTTGCCTGTTGCCTGTTATATGGGCCGTCCTTCATCCAGCCGGAAATCTACTCGAACGATCACGACGCCCTGTATTCCGTGGCACCGCGTTGGCGTCCTAGCGACAACACCATGGTCTATGGGCGTATCGCTACCGGTTATCGGCCGGGCGGGCCGAACGTTCCGGTTCCAGGTGTAACCGGATTGCCGACTTCCTACGGGCCGGATCACACGGTAAATTATGAAGTCGGCATTCGACAGGATTTCTTGCACCATACGCTGACCGCGGACGTTACGGGCTTTTACGTAAACTGGAAAGATGTGCAGATCCTGTCGCTCGTCAATACGCCCGAGGGTCCG
Organism: Acetobacteraceae bacterium; assembly: GCA_035507235.1. GTDB lineage: Bacteria > Pseudomonadota > Alphaproteobacteria > Acetobacterales > Acetobacteraceae > CAJCIS01. The sequence continues at coordinate 6,447 of DATJOH010000505.1, read as the reverse complement.
GTTGGCGTCAATGGGAACGCAGGCGATGCCGTCAGCAAGGGCGTGGAATGGGATTTCACCTGGGCGCCGCTGCCAGGACTAAAACTTAATGCAGCGGGCGATTACGCCGATGCGCGGCTCACCGCGAGCGCGCCGGGTCTCGGCGGCGTGGCCGGCGAGTTCCTGCCTTACGTCCCCGATATCAGCAGCAGCGTGAACGCCGAATATAGCTGGACGCCTTCGGACGGGTATCGCGCTTACGTATCCGGCACATGGAGCTACATCGGCGATCGCTACACCAGCTTCGCGCCGGTCGGGCAGGTTACCACGTCGCATGTGCGGCTGCCTGATTACAATACCGGTGCTATTCGCGCCGGCCTGGAACATGGGCCTTACAGCGGCGAAATTTACATTAACAATCTGAGCAATGCTCACGCCATCACCTATTATGCGAACCAGGGCGGCCTGGACGAAACCGGCCTTGCCACGATCATCGAGCCGCTGACGATTGGCTTTGTGGTGCGGGCGGGATTTTAGACAAACGGTTCAAGCCTGGCGGTGGGTGGCGCTATCGAACGCTTTTGCCAACTTGCTTGTATGAAAACAGTTTTTTTGAAAAAAGAACCAAAACTTTTCCCGTTACGGACTTTACCAACTCACCTGTTTCGGGCAGATGTTGTTAGACCACAATAAAAACTTCTGTTTTTCAAGAAAGAAATACTTCCTTGCTTCGCTTGGCGTGTCAACGTCCAGCCAGGTTGGCATTAGACGATTCAATGAGCTCCGATGGAGGGCGAGAATGGAGCGATAAAAGATAAAAGTTCTTTGCTTCTTTCTTTCAAGAAAGAAGATTCTTCCTTTCTGCAAAGAGCGAGCAAGACGTTTTACGTTGCTAATTCGTGATAAAACGACGCTGCCTTGGCACCGATTAGGGCCCGTCAGCTCGCCTTGCGCACCCTCCGCTTCGCGGGCGAGCTTTTGCCAGACGTTGCTTTAGACGAGGTTTTGGCGGCGCCGGCTTTGTGCTTTCCCGTCAAGCTGGCGCGCAAAGCCGCCATCAGGTCGATCACATTGGTGTCCGCCGGCTCTGCCACGCGCGCCGGCTTGTGACCCTTCTTCTTCGCCGCGATCAGGCCTTTAAGCGCTTCCTCGTAACGGTCAACGAATTGGCTCGGATCGAACTTCCCCTCCCGCTGCTCGATAATCTTCTCGGCGATGGAAATCATCGCGGGATCCGCGGCAGAGTCGGTGATTGCATCGAATATCTCGTCCGGTTTCCGAACCTCCGCATCCGCGCGGATGGTGTAGGCCAGAATGCCTTTGCCACGTGGCTCCAACGCCAGTATGCGTTCCCGGGTCGACATCACAATGCGGCCGAGCGCAATCTGGCCGGATTTTTCCATCGCCGTGCGGATGACCGCGAACGCTTCCTGCGCCATCTTGCCGTCCGGCGCGAGATAATACGGGGTGTCCCAATAGATGCGATCGATCTCGTCTTCCGCAACAAACCGTTCAATGTCGATCGTCTTGGTGCTCTCGAGCTTGACCGACTTTATGTCGTCATCGTTGAGAAGGATGTACTCGCCTTTGGCAACCTCGTAGCCTTTCACCAACTCCGTTCGGTCGACCGGCCCTGTATCCGGGTCAGTAGTGATCATCCTGATTCGGTTGTTGGTCTTCGGATTGATGAGGTGGAAATGCACGTCGCCGCCGGCATCGGTCGCCGTGTAGAGCGCGACCGGGCAAGTGACGAGCGAAAGCTTGAGGTGACCCTGCCAGCTGGGGCGGTAAGCCATGTCAAAATCCTTGACGAAGATGGCCGGGTTTGGCGCGTGCTTCACATACCTAACGATCCTGGGGGCGAGTCGTTCGGGCCTGTGGTTAGACTTCAACCGCTTGCTACCGATCCATGCGAAGGAAAGGCAGTCTCCTTTTTTGAAACCCGTTTGAAAAAAGGGACCATCCTCTCGGCGCTCGGCTTTCTTGACCATAATGGACGCAGCAGGCGCGCGGGACGTTACGCGCAAGGCGTTGCCAGACCTCGTGATTGGCCACAGCAGCATCTCCGCCGACTTAAAGCGCAACCTGCCTAGGGAGCGCCAGCGAGCCGACGAGATCAAGGTCAAAAAACGTTTTGTTCAACCAGCGCCGGCGTGACCGGGGAGTCCGCCGGGCAGATTTACCGTGCCGCTAGCATAAAGAGATGCGGTACCCGCCATCAGCACCCGCTCGCCGCGGTGTTCGCACCACAGCGTGCCGCCGCGGACGCTGGCCTGGCGGCATACCAGATGCTTCTTGCCGAGCCGATCCGCCCAGTACGGTACCACCTGCGTGTGCAACGACCCGGTCACCGGATCCTCCGCAATGCCGTAGCGCGGCGCGAAATAGCGGCTCGTGATATCGGCGTTCTCGCCACCCGCGGCGGTCACAATCAACGCGCCGCCGGGCAGCGCGGCAAGATTGGGGCTGAGCCGCCGCACCGTTGCGGCATCAGCAAGTACTGCAATGATATCGGCCGATTGCAGCACCGCTTTCGGCTCGGCGCCGATCGCTTCCGCGAGGCCCGGCGGCGAGCCGATGGCACGGTATTGTCGTGCCGGAAAATCCAGTATGATCCGGCCATCAGCCAAACCTGCCGTCAGGATGCCGGAACGCGTGCGAAACCGGAACGGTGCTTCATACCCGTTCCGCGCCAGCACGAACGCTGTCGCCAGCGTCGCATGGCCGCACAGATCGACCTCTACCGTCGGCGTGAACCAGCGCAAATGCCAGCCATCATCTTCGCGCACAGCAAAGGCGGTTTCGGAAAGATTGTTCTCGGCTGCGATCGATTGCATCAGCGCATCCGGCAAGGGCGCTTCCGGTAGCAGAACAGCGGCCGGATTGCCGGCGAACACACGGTCGGTGAACGCATCCACCACCCAGTAGGGAAGCTGCATGGCGCTTACGCCACAGGCTCCAGCGTCGCCGCGGTTTCGATACGCGCGCACAGGCTCGCCACGACCTGCTCCACCAGCGCAATATCCTCGGCCTCGGCCATGACGCGTATCACCGGCTCGGTGCCGCTCGGCCGCAACAGCAGCCGGCCGGAACCGTTCAACAAGACCTCCGCCTGCCGCACCGCTTCCTGCACATCCGGGTGGTGCAACGGGGAAGCGCCGCTATAGCGCACATTGCGCAATTTTTGCGGCAGCGGTGCAAACCGGCTGCAGACTTCGCTCGCGGGCCGCTTCTCCTTTACGATTGTCGCCAGCACCTGCAACGCCGCCACCAGGCCATCCCCCGTCGTCGCGAAATCGGTAAGAATCATGTGGCCGGATTGTTCGCCGCCTACATTGATCGCGCGCTCGCGCATCATCTCCATGACGTAGCGATCACCCACGCGCGCCCGATGCAGCGCAATGCCGCGCGCGTCCAAAAACCGTTCCAGGCCGAGATTGGACATGACCGTCGCGACAATGCCGCCGCCGGCGAGACGGCCCTCGGCCGCCCAGGTTTCGGCAATCAGCGCCAGCACCTGATCGCCATCGATCAACTGTCCGCGCTCGTCGCAGAGAATGACGCGATCGGCGTCGCCATCCAGCGCCATGCCGAGATCGGCGCCATGCGCCAGCACCTCGCCTGCCAGATGCTTCGGATGCGTGCTGCCGCATTCATGATTGATATTGAGACCGTCGGGTGAAACGCCTACCGCAATGACTTCCGCGCCGAGTTCGCGCAGCACCGTCGGCGCCACCTTGTACGCCGCGCCGTGGGCGCAATCGACCACGACGCGCACGCCATCCGACGTCAAGCCGCGCGGAAAACTCGCCTTCGCGTTTTCGATATACCGCCCCGCCGCATCCTCCAGACGCTTTGCCCGGCCGAGATGTGCCGGCGCCGCCAGGCGCGCCGACACATCGCTATCCATCAGCTCCTCGATTTCCGCTTCTGTCTCATCCGACAATTTCAGCCCATCCGGCCCGAACAGTTTGATGCCGTTATCCTCGAACGGATTGTGGCTGGCGGAAATCATCACGCCGAGATCAGCCCGCATAGACCGTGTCAACATCGCAATGGCCGGCGTCGGCAGTGGCCCCACCAGCAGCACATCCATGCCCGCGGAGGTAAATCCCGCGACCAGGGCCGGCTCGATCATGTAGCCGGAAAGCCGCGTGTCCTTGCCGATGATCACCTGATGCCGGTGCGCGCCACGCACGAACCATAAGCCCGCGGCTTGGCCGAGGCGCAGCGCCATGCCGGGCGTCATCGGCGCCGCGTTGGCGGTGCCGCGTATGCCGTCCGTGCCGAAGAGTTTGCGAGCAGACATCGTCACCTCAGAAGAAGAAGGCCAGGGGCTCTGCCCCTGGACCCCGCTGGGGACAAGTCCCCAGACCCCAATCATTTAGGCGCTGCGTCAGGAGTCCGCCAAACGCAGTATTGCCGACAAACGGCGCCTTCAGAGGCCGAGTTGCAGGCGCACGACGCGGGCTACCGCATCGAGGTCGTCCGCGCCCAAAATGCCGACAAGCCGGTGCAACCGCCGCTTACTCGCGGTGGTGATCTGGTCCGCCATCGCCTTCCGCCGTTCGCCCCGCAGCGTAACGTAGGCTTCTGCAGGATACAGCATCGCCACCTGACTTGACATCGGCACCACCTGCACACGGTTCAGGGCCTCGTTGGCGGCGTCGTTGCTGATAACGAGCGCCGGCCGAGTCTTGTGCACCTCGCCGCCCAGGGCGCTATCGAATGACACAAGCCAGACCTGGCCGCGGCGCACAGAATCCTCAGCCGCCACGCAACGCGCCGTCGCCGAGCAAAGCTTCGGTCCACACCTCCGCCTCTGCCTCCCGCGCCTGGTCGGCGACCATCGCCTTGTAGCCAGCAAGGAGCGTTGGGCCAACGACGTGCGGGCGGGCCAGGTCATTGATAAAGCGGCTAATTCGCCGCCTCCCCACGGTCGCGTGCAAGCCGTTATAGACATCCTCGTCAACGGTAATGGTGAGCTTCTTTTGCATATTCTAGCCTGTGATACGTATACTTATACGTCTAACGTGCAATCGGGTGCAACTTCGCCGGTCGCGAGTACCCGCCACATGCGCAAGGCTTCCGCCGTTTCAGCGACGTCATGCACTCGTAATATTGCCGCGCCCTTTGAGGCGGCGAACAGTGCAGCCGCCAGCGACCCCGCCAACCGGCCCCGCACATCCGGCGCACCGGAGAATCGGCCCACAAAGGATTTGCGCGAAACGCCGACGAGAATTGGAAAGCCGAGCGCCACAAACCGGTCGAGCGCCGCCAGAAGGGCCAGTGACTGTTCCGCCGTCTTCGCGAAGCCAAAGCCGGGATCGAGAATAATCTGCTCCCGCCGCACGCCTGCACGCGTTGCGGCCGCCACCCTCGCCAGCAATTCCGCGATCACCTCGCCCAAGACGTCGCCATACCGCGTCAGCGCCTGCATGGTTTGCGGCGTGCCGCGGGAATGCATCAGCACCACACGACATTGACGCTCTGCCACCAGGGACGCGGCAGCCTCATCGAAGGTAAGGCCGGATACATCATTGACGATTTCGGCGCCGGCATCGAGCGCTGCCGCCATGGTGGATGCGTTGCGTGTGTCGATCGAGATCGCCGCGCCGCGCCCGGCAAGCCCCTCAATCAGAGGCAGCACGCGGCGCCGCTCCTCATCGGCTGGCACAGGTTCGGCACCGGGGCGCGTGCTTTCGCCGCCTATATCGAGAATGGCGGCACCATGCGCTATCATTTCGAGTCCGCCGTCAATTGTCGCCGGGCGCTTGTTGCTCGCGAAGCTGTCTGACGTCGCGTTGAGTATGCCCATCAGCAGGGGCGGTAAACTGTTATCCATATGCAATCTTATATTGCCATGGTGGCGCGACGCCGCCGAAGATCAACACACGGCAAGAAAGGACTTCTTTTCTGAAGAAAAGAAGCAAAAGACTTTTATCAGTTGCGTCCATCAGCCAGTCCGGATCGGCGGACCCGGATACCAGCCGCAGCGGAAAAGAGTTTTCTTTTCAAAAAAGAACTACTTTTTCCTTTGCAGCGAAAACACTCTCCGGCCTTTCCCGCCAGCGGATAAGCGCAGCGCGACATCAACCGCGAGCGATGCTACGCCGGAGCTGCGCCCAGATTCGGTGGCAGCGGGGCGGGCTTGATCGGCGTGCTCGGCACGCTAGCGCGGCGCGTTTCGGGGGCAGGCTCGTCCACCACTTTCTTGATCACCGGCTCGCCGCGCAGCACCTGCTTGATTTCGTCCAGGCCCAACGTTTCGTATTCCAGCAAGCCTTGCGCCAGCCGATGCAGACTGTCGAGGTTGTCGGTCAGCAGTTTTTTCGCCTTCGCGTAGGCGGCGTCTATCAGGGATTTTATTTCAGAATCGATGGCCTGCGCCGTGCTTTCCGAAACGTTCTTGTTCTGCGTTACCGAATGGCCGAGGAAGACTTCCTGGCTGTTGTCGCCATAGGCGAT
>DATJOH010000504.1:0-4402 GCA_035507235.1 Acetobacteraceae bacterium | reverse complement strand
AGAAAAGAAGCAAAAGACTTTTATCAGTTGCGTCTCACAGCCAGTCTAAATCGGGGGATTCTGTGCTGCCCGAAACGTATAAAAGTTTTTTGGTTCTTTTTTTCCAAAAAGAACATTCCTTCTGAAGCCACCACCTGAAAGACTGTACGGTCGTCAGCGCACCCACGCGCTACGACCGCGCCAGTCGCGATTGTTGCGCGAAACCCTGCCGCGCCTGCGCTTCGCCGGAACAGACGACCCGCGAACCGCATTCGCAAATCAAATTGAGCTTCTATGGCTCGAGGTAGGCTTCGGCGGCGGCGAACACGCGCGCGCCGTGGCGGCCGCCAATCCGCATGTCGGCCTTATCGCCTGCGAAGTGTTCGAACAGGGCATTTGCAGCCTGCTCGCGGCGCTGGTGCCCGAGGGCGGCGAGGCCACGGCCCCGCTCCCCGGCAATCTGCGCCTGTGGGACGACGACGCACGCGTCCTGCTGCGCCGCCTGCCGGCGCAGAGCCTCGATCGCCTCTATCTCATGTTTCCCGATCCCTGGCCGAAAGCCCGCCACGCAAAGCGCCGTTTCGTGCATCCCGACATCGTTGCCGAAGTGGCGCGCTGCCTGCGCCCAGGCGCCGAATGGCGTTTGGCAAGCGACGACCCAACCTACCAGGCGTGGGTCGCTGAAGTGATGGCCAACCAGGATTATTTCGCCATAGCGCCGCCGGTGCCAACGCGGCCCGAAGGCTGGTTTCCGACGCGATACGAAACGAAGGCGTTGGCCGCCGGGCGCCAGCCGCTTTACTGGGTGTTTGCGCGTTTATAGGTGCTTAAAGAGAGAATCTGCTTTTTTGAAAAAAGAAGCAAAAAACATTTGGTCATTTGCTCCCAAGTTGGAATGAGGGCTCGCACCAAATAGATAAAAGTCTTTTCGCTTCTTTTTCTTCAGAAAAAGAAGAATCTTTCTTCCTCCCTCCTCGGACCCTAAAACCACATCCGTTGCAGCTCCGGCTTTCTCTCCAGAAACTGATGCTTCAGCGCCCCCGCCACATGCACCACGAAGGCCGCGCATAATACATACGCCAGCGAAATATGCAGCTGCAGCAGAACCGTATGCCACTGCTCCTTCGTCGCCGGAGCGAGATGTTCAAGCCACCCGAAGCGGAACCACGGCACCACGTAGAACAGCCGCAGCGGGTGCGTCGCCGCGCCTTTCCAGGCACTGTCGTTTGCCCAGCCGGTGAGCGGTATGCAGAACATCAGCGCATAGAGCAGCCAGTGCATGGCGCGCGCCGAGCGCCGCTCCCACTCGGCATAGGGCGGTATGGGCGGCGGCGTGTGGGTCAGCCGCCACAGCAAGCGCGTGATGGCAAGCCCCAGCACGAGAATGCCGATGGATTTGTGCATGCCCTTGAGAGATCCGGATCCGCTCTTCGCCACGAGGTCAAAACTCCAGGCGATGCCGAGATTGAGCGCCATCAGGGTGGCGATCACCCAATGCAGCACGATCGCGGGCTTGGCGTAGCGCTCGGGGAGGCGAAGCTGCACAGGGACTTCCTTCGGATCAGCGCGGCGGGTGGGACGAGGCTGCCGCTGAGCTAAGACCGCAGCCGCACGCGCCGCAAGTCCGCGCCACCCAAGCGAACGCTTCTGAAGCAAGGCTCCTCGACGAGCGGAGCTGCGAGCGCCGAACCTGTTTCCGGCGCAACCTGAAACTCTTCCGAATCAACCGGCGCCAATGACCGCTTCGTAGTTTGCCAAGTCGATCGCGTATCGCTGCGCGACAATGGCGCGCAGTTCCGGTGTGTAAAACTGGTCGGGCGGAGGCAAATTCTCTTCCCGCTCATCAAGCGCCTGTGGCAGCGCCCGGTGCGGGGCCTCCAATGCCTCCGCTTCGGAATATTTGGCAATATGGCGCGTGCCGCCACCTCGCATATCCGACGCGACATCGCTCTCCGTCACAAAACCGAACCGTTCGGATAGCAGGTCAAGCGTGGCTTGCAGCCGCTCCACGACGCCTACGTGGTTGTACAGCGAAAGGTCACGACCGGTAAAGCGATATTGCGGAAGCCAGTGCGGATTGGAGTGAATATCATCCATAGTCGCGAAGTAGCGCACGAATTCCTCGAAACTGATTGATCGTACCGGGTCGAATCCGATACCGATCATAGCCTGCGCCCCGCGTATCGTCTCCTCGATCATCGTACCTTTTAGATAGGCAGCCCGGTCGCTCCAGCGGCGCACGAATTTCTGTAAGTAGGCGCTCAACAACCGGCGATACGGATCTCGCAACACTGTGAAACGGAAATAGTCTGCGTCCAGCATCGCATCGCGGTTGATAGGCGAAACCATCGACCCCCGAGCAAAAACATGGATCGCGCCGCGGGCCTCAAGGTAGGCCTGCCTGTAGCTCGAATTCAGAGCGAAATTCGCCTTGAGCAACGTACTCGCATTCTTCGCAACCGCGACATAGATTAGATGCTTTTCGGTATCGACATACGTGAAGGATCGGTGGAAGCTGCTTTCCACGGGTGGGCCACTAGTCGCTTCCCGAAAAATGCTAGCGGCAATGCGCCGATAAAAACTCAAATCCTTTGCACCAGCCTCAATTGCCCAGCTAAACGCCTTGCCGGCCTGCTCGGTGCGGCCGAGCTTGAGGAGCTTGTCGCCCAGCTGCGTTGCGGCGGAGGCCGTGGCCGACCCAATGGCCTCATCCAATTCGCTAAGCAGGCCTGCCACTTCCGCCTCGCGATCCAGGTCTGACCCCGACAGTCGGCGAATTGCGGTTACGTAGGGACGCGGCAAGGTGGGCCAGTCGTCGCGGTGCTGCTCAAGCAAGGCCAGCGCATCGGCTTCCCGACCGTGCTCTGCGAGCCATTCAGCACGCGCCAGCATCACCCAGGCACCCGCCGCGGAGCGGCCGCGCCTCTCAAACGCGGCCACCGCCGCCACGGCGCTCCGCGCCATCCAAACGGGGGGCTTCGTGTCGTCGCGTTTCCGCGGTGCGAACGTCGCCAGCACCTCGCCGGCAGCCTCCACTTCGCCGACACTCATAAGGGCTTCCGCAAGATCACGCCTTGCCGGCGCCTGCATTTCCTCGTCGAATTTCGCTTGCGCGCGAGCCAAGTACGCCCGCCCGTTCGCCTCGTCGCCCTCACGTAACAACAGCCGCGCCGTCAGTGCATTGTAGGTTGGCGGCAGGTCCTCGATGTCCAATTGCTGCTCAAGCAGCAGTTGCACCGCGTCCCGCACCTTGCCCGCTTTCTCGAGCTCCCGCGCTTGTGCTACTATCGCGCGGGCCGTCAGCCGCGGCTCGGTGCCGGTTCCGTCCATGTGAAGGTCTCCTAACAAGGGTCAATGCGCGATGCAATCGCCGGAACCCGGGCGACTGTTTTCATAATACGAAGCGGCAGCAATAATTTGGCGTGAAACCCTTGATCCCCGGCCAGGAAGCGTTTCCGCGTGGCACGCGAGCCTTGCGGCCCCGCAGGGGCTCTGAAAGAACGTCCCGGCTCATGCGAAATTCAGCCTGACCCAGGTGGCGGTCACCCATGTCATCGGCGGCGGCCTTGCCGGCCTCGCCGCCGCGCTGACCCGTGCCGACGCGGGTGACCAGGTCACGCTCTACGAATCCGGCCCTGCCTGCGGCGGCCGATGCCGCTCCTATTTCGACGCTTCGCTCGATTGCCGCATCGACAACGGCAACCACCTGCTGCTTTCTGGCAACCACGCCACCATGGCCTATCTGGACCGCATCGGCGCGCGCGACACACTGACCGGACCGGCCTCACCCGCCATTCCTTTCCTCGATCTCGGCACCGGCGCGCGCTGGACACTGCGGCCCAATCGCGGCCGCATCCCGTTCTGGCTGCTCTCCCGCTCCCGCCGGGTGCCCGGCACCGGCCCGCGCGACTACCTGCCGCTGCTGCGCCTGCCGCATGCCCGCCCGACCGACACGGTGGCGGAAGCCCTGCCCGATGGGCCGCTTTATCGCCGCCTGATCGAGCCTTTCGCCATCGCCGCCCTGAACACGCCGCCGCTCGCCGCCAGCGCGCGCTTGCTCGGCGCTGTCATTGAGGAAACCCTGGCGCGCGGCGGCGCTTACTCCCGGCCGCTGTTCCCACGCGACGGGCTCTCCGAATCGCTGGTCGATCCGGCGATCGTCGCCCTGCGCGCGACGGGTGCCACCGTTCTCACCAGCACGCGTGTCAGCGGGCTCGCCCCGGCCGCCGGCCGTATTGCCAGCCTGGCCACCCCTGGTGCTGCCACGCTGCTCGGCCCCGCGGACCGCGTCATTCTCGCCGTGCCGCCCTGGGTCGCCGCCGATCTGCTGCCCGGGCTCACGGTGCCGACGGAGTTTCAGGCCATCCTGAACCTGCATTTCCGCATCGCGGCCGACCCCGGCGAGGCAGGTCTTTGCGGCCTG
>DATJOH010000503.1:0-3651 GCA_035507235.1 Acetobacteraceae bacterium | reverse complement strand
ACGTGAAGCCATGCCTGGGTTGCTGCGAAAGAAAATATCCATCCGATCCTTGTACCCAGCCAAAATCACCACCAGGTCGTCCCGCCGATCCTCCATCACCTGCAGCAGGATTTCGATCGCCTCCTGTCCGTAATCCCGCTCATTCTCGGGCCGATAAAGATAATACGCCTCGTCGATGAACAGCACCCCGCCCATCGCCTTCTTCAGTACTTCTTTGGTCTTGGGTGCGGTGTGGCCAATATATTGCCCCACCAGATCGTCCCGCGACACCGTCACCACGTGATTACGGCGTATGTATCCAAGCTGATTGAGGATATCCGCCATCCGTTGCGCCACCGTGGTCTTGCCGGTACCCGGATTGCCGGTAAAACACATATGCAGCGACGGCGGCTCCGCCTGCAGCCCAATTTCACGCCGCGCGCTTTCCACCAGCAGCAACGCGGCAATTTCGCGTATGCGCGTCTTTACCGGCAGCAGGCCGACGAGATCACGGTCCAGCGCATCGATTGTGTTGCCGACGCTGCTTTTGGCGTAAATCTGCTCCAGGTCGATGATGTCGGACATTCTTGCCTTCCCTCGAAAAGGCCAGGGGGCTTTGCCCCCTGGACCCCCACTGGGGCCTTAGGCCCCAGACCCCATTTTATATCGCTGCCTCAGGAACCGGGGCCTGGAACGTGGAATGGCTGCGCAGCGTGTAGTGAATCGTGCGGCCTGGTCCCTCGGCGCGCACCAGTTCGAAACCGGGTTCGAAGTCGGGCCGATCGACGATGAAGCTCATTTTCACGCTCTCCCAGCCCTTGCTGGAGTCGAACGCCAGCACGCGGATATAGGATCCCGGATGTTCGTTGCGGCAGGCCTTCAGCTCCATCATGACCCCGGCCGGATCGCGCAAATCGAACATCGGGTTGCCCCACATGCTCCAGTAGGTGTTCCGCGGATGCGGATCGCTGGTGTATTCGATCGCCACCGCCCAGCCATTGCCGAGCGCATACTCCACCTGCATGGATATTTCGGTATCCGACAGGTCAGGCAAGAAAGAAAACTGCCCCTGTGTAATCTTCATCGGGAATCTCCCAAAAAGAGCAAAAGTTCTTTGCTTCTTTCTTTCAAGAAAGAAGTCTTCCTTCTTCCTTATGCCGGCGTAGGCGTCGCCACGAAATCGACGCTATCCGTGCTGGCATAGTTAAACGTAACGTCCTTCCAGGTATCCAAAGCCGCCCGCAGAGGCCGGCACCATTTCGCCGCCTCCGAGAGAATTTGCGGCCCCTCGTTCCAGATATCCCGCCCTTCGTTACGTGCCTTGACGATCGTTTCCAGTGCCACCCGGTTGGCGATCGCACCCGCCTGGATGCCGTCCGGATGGCCGATCGTGCCGCCGCCGAATTGCAGCACCACGTCCTCGCCGAGGTAGGTGAGAAGCTGGTGCATCTGCCCGGCATGGATGCCGCCGGACGCCACCGGCATCATTTTCTTGAGGCTCGCCCAGGGCTGATCGAAGAATATGCCGTGCTGCAGATCCTTCGGCACGTGGGTCTCGCGGCAGGTGTCGTAAATGCCGCGAATCACGTTCGGGTCGCCTTCCAGCTTGCCTACCACGGTGCCGGCATGAATGTGATCCACCCCCGCCATGCGCATCCATTTCGCAATCACACGGAAGGAAACGCCGTGCGTCTTCTGCCGCGTATAGGTCGAATGCCCGGCGCGATGCAGATGCAGGATCATGTCGTTCCTGCGCGCCCATTTCGCCATGCTCTGAATCGCGGTATAGCCGATCACCAGGTCGATCATGACAATGACGCTGCCCAGCGATTTGGCGAACTCCGCCCGCTCGTACATATCTTCCATGGTGGCGGCAGTGACGTTCAGGTAAGTGCCCTTCACCTCGCCGGTTTCCGCCATCGCCCTGTTGACGCCTTCCATGCAGTACAAATAGCGGTCGCGCCAATGCATGAAGGGCTGGCTGTTGATATTCTCGTCATCCTTGGTGAAATCGAGGCCGCCGCGCAGCGCTTCATACACCACGCGCCCGTAATTCCGCCCGGAAAGCCCGAGTTTCGGCTTCATGGTGGCACCCAGCAATGGCCGACCGTAGCAATTCAGCCGTTCGCGCTCCACAACGATGCCGGTCGCCGGCCCCTGAAAGGTTTTCAGGTAATGCGGCGAAATCCGCATATCCTCCAACCGCAGCGCTTTCAGCGGCTTGAAGCCGAACACGTTGCCGATGATGCTCGCCGTCAGGTTGGCGATCGATCCTTCCTCGAACAAATCGAGGTCATAGGCGATATAGGCGAAATATTGCCCGGGCGTGCCCGGCACCGGCTCCACCTTGTACGCCTTCGCACGGTAATTTTCACACGCCGTCAGCCGGTCGGTCCAAACCACCGTCCAGGTCGCGGTGCTGCTTTCGCCCGCCACCGCCGCCGCGGCTTCCTCCGGATCCACCCCGTCCTGCGGCGTGATGCGGAATACCGCCAGGATGTCGGTATCCTTCGGCTCGTAGTCCGGCTCCCAGTAGCCCATTTGCCGGTATTTCAGCACCCCGGAGCGATACCGCTCCTTCATGTCGGTGATCTTGTCAGCCGGCAGGGTGTCCATCGAACGCCTCCTTTCTTGCTTTCAACGCGAAGCTAGGGGCTGGCGTCATTCAAGGAAAACAAATAGTACTGACGATTGAGACAAGGCTTCCCTTGAACACATCGCATGCGCAACGTAACCGTCCGCCAGCTGCAAATGTTCGTCGCCGCCGCCGAAGCCGGCAGCTTCACCCGCGCGGCCGAAAAGCTGCACGTCTCGCCCGCGGCAGTCTCCTTTCAAATCAAGCAGATGGAGGATGGCAGCGGCTTCTCGCTGTTCGAGCGCATCGGCAAGAAAGTGGCACCTACCGAGGCTGGACGCGCCTTGCTTGGCTACGCCAGCACCGTCCTGCAGGCCCTGCACGACGCCGACCAGTCCCTCATGGCGCTCCGCGGCGTTATCGCCGGGCGCGCCTCGATCGGCGCCGTCTCCACCGCCAAATACATCGTCCCCCACATCATGGCGCGATTTCAGCAGCAATATCCGGGCGTTGCGATAGATCTGCGGTTCGGCAACCGCCGCCAGATCAGCGCCGGCCTGGCGCGCGGCGAAATCGAGCTCGCGATCATGGGCCGCCCGCCGGAAGAATCCGACCTCACCGCGGATGCCTTCGCCGTCCATCCCACCGTCCTCGTCGCCTCGCCGGCACACCGCCTGGCGGCCGCCACCGATCTGCGCATCCAGGACCTCGCCGGCATCGCCCTCATTACGCGCGAGGAGGGGTCAGGCACACGCCTGCTCACCGAGCAGCTGTTCGCCGACGCCGCCATTCCGGCGCGCATCGTCATGACCACCGACAGTAACGAAACCATCAAGCAGGCGGTGATGGCGGGCATGGGCCTCGCCATTCTGTCGCGCCACACGGTCGGCCTGGAAGTCGCCCTGGGGCTGCTGAAAATCCTGCCCCTCGAGGGTTTTCCGCTCATGCGCTCCTGGTTCGTGGCGCATCGCCGCGCCATGCCGCTGATGCCGGCACACGCCCGCCTGCGCGCGTTTTTCCAGGAACATGGGCAAACCGTGATTGACGAACTTGAACTTGGCTATCAGGCTGCCGCTCGGTCGCCGCTGGGCGGGGGG
>DATJOH010000502.1:0-4540 GCA_035507235.1 Acetobacteraceae bacterium | reverse complement strand
CCAGGACCAGATGTTGCGCGCCCAGAATTGCGGCAATATATGCAAATTGGCCGCCGCCCGGCCGCAATTCACCGCCGTCACCAGCATCAGGATGTCGTCGGTATCAGCCTTGGCATATGTAACGACCACTTCGAAATAGGCGCAGTCGGCAAACGCGCCAGTGTCGTAAATCTCGAATTCAGGGACATCGACGCCGCGCCGCGCATTCTCCGCAATCAACGCTTCATAAGGGAAAGCCGCGTGCGGATAACGGTATTTCATGACGTTGAAGGAATGCGTTGGCGTCGCATCGATATAGGCGTAATGCTCCTTCACATCCTCGCCGTGATTCCCCTGCCGGTTGGTCAGGCCGAATAGCCGCTCCTTCAGGAACGGATCGCGTTCGTTCCAGAGAGCCAGACCCAGGCACCAACGCAACCGTTCGTCGCCGAAGCCGGCCAGGCCATCCTCGCCCCAGCGATAGGCGCGGCTGCGCGCCTGCTCATGCGGGAAATAATCCCAGGCCTCGCCGTCCGCGCTGTAATCCTCGCGCACCGTGCCCCATTGCCGCTCGCTGACATAGGGCCCCCAGCGTCGCCAACCGGCGCCACGCTCAGTCGCCAGGAGACGCTTACCTTCTACCGTTTCGAAGATTGTGGGCATGCGAGCGTCCTGTGGGAACAAAAGAGGAAAGAACGCCTTTTTTGAAAAAAAGGCGCAAAAAACTTTGGCTGGTAAGGGGTGCGTGGTTGGCAGGCGAGGGCGACGCTACGATCTGAGGCGCGGGGCATCTAGCGCCGCGTTCGAAATTCGGGTTTGCTGGGGAACCGATACCCAGCGGCCTCTCTTCCAGCCTCATCGGCGCGGCAGGGAGTGTATGCGCGCACACCTTCCTCGGCCAACCGGGAGATACCATGCCGCAGATTGATCAACTCTGTATCAACACCATCCGGACGCTCGCCATGGACGCTGTCCAGAAGGCGAATTCGGGACATCCCGGCACGCCGATGGGCCTTGCCCCGGTCGCCTACACGCTGTGGAATGAGAAGCTCCGCTTCGACCCCGCGGACCCGGTGTGGCCGAACCGCGATCGCTTCGTGCTTTCCGGCGGTCACGCGTCCATGCTGCTTTACGCGCTGCTGCATCTCACCCGTACCATGGCCGTGGACAAGGATTATCGGCCGCTCGGCCATCCGAGCGTCACGCTGGAGGATATTCAGAGGTTTCGCCAGATCGACAGCAACACGCCGGGGCATCCGGAATATCACCTGACCTCCGGCGTGGAAGCCACCACCGGCCCGCTCGGCCAGGGCGTCGGCAATTCAGTCGGCATGGCAATCGCGGAGCGCTACCTTGCCACGCATTTCAATCGCCCCGGCTACAAGATCGTGGATCACCGCATCTGGGCCACCTGCGGCGACGGCGACATGATGGAAGGGATTTCCAACGAGGCGGCTTCGCTCGCCGGCCATCTCCGCCTCGGCAATCTCTGCTGGATCTATGACAGCAACCGTATTTCGATAGAAGGCTCAACCGAACTCGCCTTTACGGAGCATGTCGGCGCACGGTTTCTTGCCTATGGCTGGAACCTGCTGCGCGTGCGCGACGCCAACGACATCGCTGCGGCGGCGCAGGCGATGGACGAGGCTATCGCTGAAACCGGCCGTCCTACGCTCATTATCATCGAATCTCATATCGGCTATGGCGCGCCACACCGCCAGGACACGAAGGAGGCGCATGGCGAAGCGCTCGGCGAAGATGAAGTGCGCGGCGCCAAGCATTTCTACGGCTGGCCGGAGGACGCGCATTTCCTGGTGCCGCCCGAAGTGCTCGAACATTTCGCGGCCGGCATCGGCGCCCGCGGCGCCACGCTCAATCGCCAATGGCACGAGCTTTTCCAGGCCTATGCGCGTGAATATCCCGATCTCGCGCACCAGTTTGAGCTCATGCAGAAGCGCGGCCTGCCGGACGGGTGGGACAATGCCATTCCGAGTTTTCCCGCCGACCCGAAGGGACTCGCAACGCGCGATAGTTCGGGCAAGGTACTGAATGCGCTCTCGCCGGTCATTCCGTGGCTGATCGGCGGTGCCGCGGACCTCGCACCCTCCACCAAGACCGACATCAAGAAGGCGGCGAGTTTTTCGGCATCGGACTACGCGGGAAAGAATTTCCATTTCGGCGTGCGCGAGCATGCCATGGGCGCCATCGTCGTCGGCATGACGCTTTCCAAACTGCGCGCCTACGGCTCGGGTTTTCTGATTTTCTCCGACTATATGCGGATGCCGGTGCGGCTTTCCGCGCTCTCCGAGTTGCCGTGCTTGTGGATTTTCACGCATGACGCCATCACCCTCGGCGAGGATGGGCCGACACATCAACCGATCGAGCATCTTGCCAGCCTGCGCGCCATGCCCGGCATGCTCACGATACGTCCGGCGGATGCCAACGAAGTCGCGGAAGCCTATCGCTATGTGCTCACCCATCATCATGAGCCGGCGTCATTGGCGCTGAGTCGCCAGGCCCTGCCGACGATCGACCGGCAGCGTTTCGGCGCCGCCTCCGGCCTGGTGCGCGGCGCGTATGTTCTCGCCGACCCGGAGGGCGGTCGCCCGGAGGTTATCCTGATCGGCACTGGCAGCGAGGTGGATTTGTGCCTGCGCGCCTGGGAGGAGTTGGGCAAGCGCGGCATCCGCGCTCGCGTTGTCTCCATGCCGTGCTGGGAATTGTTCGAACGCCAAGATGCGGAATATCGCAATTCGGTATTGCCGCCGGACATTCTGGCGCGTGTGTCGGTCGAGGCGGCTTCGACGTTCGGCTGGGAGCGCTACACCGGCACGCACGGCACGATCATCGGCATGCGCAGTTTCGGCGCTTCCGCGCCCATCAAGGCGGTACTGGAGAAATTCGGCTTTACGGTAGAGAAGGTTGTAGCGGCGGCCGAAGCACAAGCCGGCCGGCGCAAAGCAGCTTAGGAAATGGGGTTCTGGGGCCTAAGGCCCCAGCCGGGTCCAGGGGCGTCGTGCGGAGAGCACGCCTTCGGCGTGACGCCCCGGCCGCCCGAGGCAACCAGAGGATATCGCGATGAGTCGCCTGAAAGAACTTTTCATCACAGCCGGCCAGGCCCCCTGGCTGGACTATGTAAGGCGCGACCTGATTGGCAAAGGCGAACTGAAGCGACTGATCCAGAATGACGGCCTGCGTGGCGTCACCTCCAACCCCTCCATTTTCGAAAAAGCCATAGCAGGCGACGAAGAGTACGGTGGGGATCTTGCGGCCTTCCAGGCGAAGGGCGACCACGGCATTTCCGCGCTCTATGAATATTTGGCCGTGGCCGACATACGTGCCGCCGCGGACGTGTTGCGTCCTGTCTATGACGAAACAAACGGCGCGGACGGTTATATCAGCCTGGAAGTGTCGCCTTATCTCGCGAACGATACCGACGCGACGGTGAAGGAAGCGCTTCGCCTGTGGAAGGATGTGGATCGTCGCAATCTGATGGTAAAGGTGCCGGCGACGCCCGCCGGCATTCCGGCCATACGCACGTTGATCGGCAAGGGCCTCAACATCAATGTGACGTTGTTGTTCGGCATTGGCCCCTATGAGCAGGTGGTGGAAGCGTATTTGTCCGGCCTTGAGGATCTGGTGAAGGCGGGCGGCAAGCCCGCCTCCGTCGCCTCCGTGGCCAGCTTCTTCGTAAGCCGTATTGATGGCGCAGTGGAAAAGCGGCTGGGTAAGGACGGTGCCGGCGCGGCGCTACGTGGCAAGGTGGCGATTGCCAACGCCAAGCTCGCCTACCAGAGATTTAAGGCGTTGTTCGCTGGTGCGCGCTGGGAGAAACTGGCAGCGCAGGGTGCCCATGCGCAGCGCATGTTGTGGGCATCGACGAGCATGAAATCGCCGGATCTGCCTGATACGCTTTACGTCGAGGAGCTGATTGGCCGCGACACGGTGAACACCATGCCGCCAGCGACGATGGATGCATTCCGCGACCACGGCAAGATTGTTGTGGATGCAGTAGAGCATGATCTGGATGGCGCCCGCGCGACCCTTGCCGCGTTGCAGAAGGCCGGTGTGTCGCTGGACGACATAACGCGGGAACTCGTGGTGGATGGCGTGCGTCAATTCGCCGACGCGTTCGATGGCCTGCTGGGCGCGGTTGCGAAACGCCGCCGCGAAGTGGCGGAAGCCGGGGCAGCGTCATTCCATCTGGAATCCGGCACGCCTGAGTTCGCGGCCGCTTTCAAGGGTGAACTCGATGCCTGGCGGCGCGACGGCAAGATCCGCAAATTATGGGCAAGCGATGCCGCGTTGTGGACCGGCGCCGACGAGGCGAAATGGACGGGATGGCTCTCCATCGTGGAGCAGGGCCGGGCGGAAGCGCCGGCGTTGCAGGCTTTCGCGGACAACATAAAGGCCGAGAAATTCGCCGATGTCGTCTTGCTCGGCATGGGCGGTTCCAGCCTCGGTCCGGAAGTGATGGCCAACATCTTCGGCGGGGACTTGGGAAAATCCCCACGCTTCCACATACTCGACAGCACCGATCCGGCGCAGGTCGCGACATTAC
>DATJOH010000501.1:0-4344 GCA_035507235.1 Acetobacteraceae bacterium | reverse complement strand
GATCTGTCGCTTGCGGAAAGAATATTGATGCTGGTGTTCGAGGGCGATGATCAAATTGACCCCGATATGGCTGAGCAATTGGTGCACACCTTGCTGAACGGCTTGAGCAAGGTGGTGGCGCGCACGTCGCCGTGCTCTGCGCAACGCTGTTCGATTACCGAGAAGCGCATTTCCGATATTACCCGGTATATCAACCAGCATTTCGCCAATCCGGATCTCAACGCCAAGCTGGTTGCAGATAGTTGCGGCATATCATTGCGGTATCTCTGTCATATCCTGAAGAAGAACAGCCTTTCGTTTTCGAACCTGCTGTGGGAGCGGCGGATGGCGACCGCGCATGACTGGCTGATGGACGAGAAAATGAAGCGTTATTCTATCAGTGAAATCGCCTATCTTGTCGGTTTCAAAAGCAGCGCGCATTTCAGCCGCATGTTCACGGTGCGTTTCGGCGCCGCGCCGCGCACGTTCCGAAATTCTCAGCTGGCGGCGCGTGTTGCTGAGTAAGAAGGAAGGCCTTCTTTTTTGAAAAAAAGAAGCAAAAAACTTTTGTCCGTTGCGGCTGGCATCCGAATCCGCCGATTTTGGACCGGCTGCTGGATGCAACTGATAAAAGTCTTTTGCTTCTTTTCTTCAGAAAAGAAGTTCTTTCCTGCCTGTTCTCCTTTCCGCCCTGCCTGGGCAGTTACCAAAAAAGAACAGCTTCCTTAGTGAATCCTGCTATCTTAACGTAAGCAGCGCATAGCTCTCATCATCAGGATGCCGCCCGCCGGGCGGCACCTTCATGCCGAAAGGTCCCCTCGCCCAATCCGCCGAATCAGGATAGTCGCGAAACCAGTCGGTAACGACGGTACGCCGCGCGATGCGCCATTCGTCGCCGCGGCGCTCAAAAATATCCAGATAGCGGCCGGAACCGATCGTATCCCGCGCGGCTGCGCCGTCGCGTATGCGATGAAAGCCGTAGAAATAGGATTCAACCGACGCGGTTGTGCCATGCAGCCGGATCAGCACGTTACCGATCAGATGCATGGTCTGGTCCATGCCGCGCAGCGCCGGCATCGTCCAAGCAATGAGTTCCTCGCGCGTGCCAGTGAATTCCAGGTGCTGATCGATCGCATCGGGCCAATAGGCGCTGCGCAGCATTTCTTCATCGCAGCGATCTATGCCACGGCAATAGCGGAACAGGCAATCCCGTATGGCCTCACGATCGGCCAGTTCCTCCCGAAGTTGCGAGACGGTTACCGTCATGGCGCCGGAACTCCCTTGCATTTTGGTTGCAATGCCACGTTACAGGGCGGCTTGCCCAACATCGACTTCGATCCATTCATCGACAATTCTCACCTCAAACACCGGAATGGGTCGTGTCGCCGGCGGATTCTTCGCGCCGCCGGTGGCAAGATCGAATCGTGCACCATGGATAGGGCAAGCGATCCATCCGTTGGAAAGGCGGCCGCATTCCAGTTTCTCCTGGGCGTGCGAGCAGATATTGGAAACCGCGTAGATGCGCTCGGCCCAGTTGCAGAGCAGGACGGATTTGCCCGCAATGTCGACTGCCTTTTTTGTGCCGTGCGGAAGATCGCTCAGGCTGATGGCACGGACGTAGGTGTGTGCGGTCATCTTCTCTTCCGGCCGCTGCCCGACATCGATCAGGCGGACCCGCGTGAATGGTTGCTATGGGCGTCAGGTCGGTACCATGTGCGGCAGGGCGGCGCATGACGCAAGGCGCACATCCAGTTGACCGTCCTTACCCGTTTCCGCTGGATACCGGCTCTACGGCCAAGGCAATGCATTGGGCAGTGAAATGCCTTCCTGCGCCTGGCCGGCACGGATTTCTTGCCGCCTATGGCAGCGCGTCTTTGGGACACTTGCAGCCAGCAACCTGTCAGCTTAGGCATGGGCGGCGAGCTTGGCAGACTGGTGGCATACGGAGAGATCGATGGTTCCTGGGCCTGGTTTGCCATGACCGGCAAAAAAAATTTATCGGCGAGGCGCGCCATCGACGAAGGCAAGCGCGATGCCGGTGCGGCGATCGACCTTGGCATTACCGTGTCCGTTTACGGCAGGAGCGGAAGCGGCACGCTCGAAAAAAGGGATTGCGGGGTTTCGCCTGTGATGGCCACCACCTGGTCGGCGGACATTGATACCTGGCCAACGGAACATTGACCCTTCCGCGACACCCCACCGCACGCGTGCCTCCCTGCGCTCTGCCGTGGGCCGCCGGCGTGCGCTGAAGACGACGACGCGCCCATTTCAATACCCGTGAGGATCGCATGAGCGGCTTTGACGAAATCGTTGATTTTGTCGTGGTAGGCGCCGGCGGTGGCTCCATGTGCGCCGGTTTGGTCATGCGCCAGGCCGGTAAGAGCGTTCTCATCCTCGAGAAAACCGGCCTTGTCGGTGGCACCACGGCGCGCTCGGGCGGCGTTATGTGGATACCCAACAACCCGTTCATGAAGCGCGACGGCGTCGAGGACAGTTACGAGAAAGCCATGACCTATCTCGACAACGTCGTTGGAGATCAGCCCGACGCACCGGGCGCTACCCGCGCGCGGCGCCAGGCCTACGTGCAAGAAGCGCCGCGCATGGTGGAATTCCTGATCAGCCAGGGGATAAAACTCACCCGCGTGGCATCCTGGCCGGATTATTACGATGACCGGCCGGGCGGCCTGGCGCAAGGCCGGACCGTCGTCGCCGAAACGTTCGATGCCGGCGCGCTCGGCCCGTGGCGGGAAAAGCTCCGGCCCGGGTTCCTCTCGGCGCCGGCAATGCTCAATGAATTCATGCAGCTGGCGCATCTGAGACAATCCTGGTCCGCCAAGTTGCTCATGCTGAAAATCGGCATGCGCACTATTGCCGCAAAGCTCACCGGCAAGCACTGGGTGAGCGCCGGCGCCGCATTGCAGGGGCGGATGCTGCAGGTGGCTCTGCGGGCAGGTGTCGACATCCGGATCGAGGCACCGGTCAGCGAACTCATTCTCGACTCGGGCACCGTCAGCGGCGTTGTCACGACCAAGGACGGACGTCCATGGCGCATCGGCGCGCGGCTCGGCGTGCTCGTGAACGCCGGCGGATTCGCCCATAATCAGCGCATGCGTGACCTGTACCAGCCGGGCACCTCCACCAAATGGACGAACGCGGCACCCGGCGACACCGGCGAAATGATCGAGGAGCTGATGCGCCATGGCGCCGCCATCGCCCAGATGGAGGAGATGGTTGGCTACCAGACAACGCTGGCGCCCGGAACCGAAACAAACGACGTCAAACCGCCGGCGCAAAGCCTGACCGCGGCGCCGCATGCCATCCTCGTGGACCAGAGCGGCGTGCGCTACATGAACGAGGGCGGCTCGTACATGGCGTATTGCAAGGGCATGCTCGAGCGGAACAAAACCGTGCCCGCGGTGCCGAGCTGGGCCGTGTTCGACAGCCAGTACATCCGCAACTACATGCTCGCCGGCACCATGCCATATGGTGCAAAGCCGCGGCGTTGGTTTGATGAAGGGTATCTGCGCAAGGCCGATTCTATCGAGGCATTGGCGAAGTTGATTTCCATCGATCCCGCCGCGCTGAAGACAACGGTGGCCCGGTTCAACGGCTTCGTTGCCAAGAATCGTGACGAGGATTTCCATCGCGGCGAACGTGCCTACGACCGCTGGCTTGGCGACCCATATCACAAACCTTCTGAGACGCTCGGCGCGATCGACAAATCGCCATTCTACGCCGTGCCAGTCGTGCCCGGCGACGTTGGCACCTATGGCGGTGTTGTGACGGATGAGCACGCACAAGTGCTGCGTCAGGATGGCGCAATCATTGCCGGCCTTTACGCGACCGGCGTTTCAACCGCATCCGTTATGGGCCGCGCCTATCCCGGGGCAGGATCCAGCGTCGGCCCATCGTTTACGTGGGGCTTTGTCGCTGCCAATCACGCCCTAACGCGGAACGCGGGACAAGCGAGCGTATTCGACTAGCACTGGCTAGTTGAATACACTCAAAAAAGAAATTCTCCCTTCTCTAACTGGAAAGTCCGTTTCCGTCTCGCTTCAATGCCGCGGCCTAAGGCGGGCCCGTTGGGGGATGATAGCCATCCGGGTCGACGGGTTTGATGCAGGTGACGTCGCCGCGGGCGACGCCGCCGGGCTCGCAGTATTCGATGAGAAGGTCGAGCAGCGGGTCCGGCAAGGTGGCGGGGTCGATGATGATGTTGTGGTTGTGGCAGATGGAAACGATCAGTTCGGCAACGCCGGTTTTTTGCTCCGGGTCGGCGATTAGCTCGGCGTCGATCGCCTTCGTGGTTTCACGCAGGATTTCGCGGCGGTCGGGATTTTCGGTGGTGATGTGGACGAACGCGTC
>DATJOH010000500.1:0-6355 GCA_035507235.1 Acetobacteraceae bacterium | reverse complement strand
TTCTAGGGAAGGCGCGGCGCAGAGCAATGACAGAGCGGTGACAGTCGGATCATTTTTTTAAGTCAGTTCCTCGCCGCTTCGGGCGGGCCGGATTAACCGTCTCTCCATGTCATGAGCGTAGGCAGGAAAAAAAATCGCCCGGATTGCCCGCCATGACCCTTGTCTCGCCCAAACCAAGCCGCCGCGCCAACGCTGCATTGCTGCCAAAGCTCGCGCCGCTGACGCAGTGGCACTTGCTGGAACTCGCCTTCGCCGGCATGCGCGCGGATGGCGCCGCCGCGCTTGCGCCGGTGCTCGCCGCGACCGCCGCTTTCGTGCTGCTGGGCCAGGTGTGGTGCCTGTGCTGGGCCGTGGCGATTCTCGCGACGGTGCTGAACGGCCGGGCGGTCGCTGCTGCCTTCGACCTGCATACCGCTGACGAGTCTGTCGGGATCTGGGCTCGCCGCTACGCGACGGCGACCTGGTACCAGGCGGCCGCGGTAGGCGCGGGCGGACTTGGCATCGCCGGCCAGTCCGATGCGGCCTCCTGTCTCGTGGTCGCGCTGCCGATCATTGTCGCCATCGCGGTGGCCGGCGCATCCGCGATGCTGGCGCCGTGTGTCCGCGCGCAGTTGATCCTGCTTACGGCGCCGCTCGCCTTCGCGGCGTTAAGTCACCTGAATCTCGGCTTCGCCGTCATTGGCGGCCTGGTGGCCATTCAGGGCATGGCCGCATCATCGCTTGCCGAAGCCGCGACGGCGCAGGCGGAACGGTTGGCGCGCGCGGAGACCAACCGGCCGCAGGAGACCCTTCATGGCAGCACGGCGTTGACGCCGGCGGCGGTGGATTTCCAGCGCCTGCTCGGCCGCGATCAGACCACGGGCCTGCCCAACCGCCATTGCTTCATGCATTTGCTGGCCGAGGAAAGTGCCCGCGCCTGCCGCGCCGAATCGCCGCTGAGCCTGCTGCTGGTTGCCTGGGATGGATACGAGTCGTTCCGTACTGCAAACGCGGAGCGCGATGTCCACCATACGGTCGCCGCGATCGCCAAACGGTTGCGCGCCACTCTCAAACGGCCGGGAGATTTGCTGGCCAGCCTTGGCAACGGGCGTTTTGCCGTGCTGCTGGCCTATACAGACGCTTTTGGCGCATCGACGGTGGCCCGCAATGTGCAAACCGCGCTGCGCACGGCGGAACTCTCACAGGACGGCGCCGACGATTTGCCGGCGGTCGCGCTCAGCATCGGCGCCGCCACCTATTGCGGCCGGGGGCTGCTGCCGGAAAGCCAGCTTCTGCAATTCGCCGAAGAGGCGCTGCGCCACGCGGTGCGCGCCGGCGGCGACCTGATACGCCGCTACGATCCGATGTCGGCGACGCTGCATCCGCCGCCCTATCTCGGCCTGCCGGCGCAGCAGAAATCATTCCCCTTCGCGGCGGATGCGGACGTCACGGACGAGCGCGCCGAGGGCGAGGCTCCCACGACGGAAGACGAAACCGCGACAGATCGGCAGGTCACCGCCGAGGACACGCCCAGCATCGAAACCGCCGCGTTCTGATTGAGGGTCCGCTCACGGTAACCATTTGCGCAGCGGCCCCAGGCCGATCGCATAGTTCAGTTGCAGGATAATAATAAAGGCGAGACTCCAGTACGTGCTGAATACACAGAGGGCCGCGCCGAGCGCGTAGAGCGCCTGCGCCACCAGAATGCGCCGTTCGATGGCGGCCGAGCTGGCAATGAAATCCGCCGCCACCAGGCCGCGTCGCAGGGCCAGCCGCCAACTCGCGTACAACATTGTGCCGAGCAGCAGAATGTTCAGCCAGTAGGCCACAAGCGCCACACGATAGGCGATGAAGCCGCCCATCAGGGACGTGCTGAAGGGCATCAGGGAGACGACGAATAAAAACGCCAGATGCACCCAGGTAAGGTCCCGGTCGGCACGCTCGAAATGATTGAGTTGCGTCTGCTGCCCGACCCAGAAAATGCCGAGCGTCAGAAAACTCATCATGTAGACCAGCAGCCGCGGCGCCAAAGCCGCAAGCGCGCGCCACAGATCGTGCTCGCCGTGAATTTCGCCGACGATCGGCGTATGCAGATCCAGCACCAGCAAGGTCATTGCAACGGCGAAAACGCCATCGCTCAGCGCCGCCAGGCGCTCCAGGCTCTGGCCGGCAATCAGGTTATAATGGCCGCGCATGGAAATGCGTCACGTTGCGGCGCCGCGTGAAAATGTCATTAGCCGAGTCAAGCGCCAAGAAAGCAGTTCTTTTTTGAAAAAAAGAACCAAAAAACTTTTATCTGTTGCGGCGAGCGCCGATGCCACCCATTTGGCCCCGCTGCCGGGAGCCAAAGTCAAAAGTTTTTTGTTTCTTTTTTTCAAAAAAGAAATACTTCCTTCCTTCGTCCTTGTGTCGATGCCTATGCGGATTGGTACAAGCGCGCGCATCGCCCGACTAGGCTGCCTTCGCCTGCGCGGTAATGCGCGTCAGGTTGCCAAGCACCTCACGCGCCTGGCGCATCCGTTCCGGCACGGACAGATCCGCGACCAGCGCCAGCTTGTGGTCCGGCCGCAAGCGGATGCGCCCCTTGGTGGTGCCGAGCCAGGCGGCGAGCCCGGCGGGGTTGGAAAAATTGTTGGCGCGGAAAGCAAAGCTCATGCCCTTCGGCCCCGCCTCCAGCTTCTCCACGTTGGCGGCGCGGCAGGCGCGTTTCAGGCTTACCACCTCCAGCAAATTCTCCACTTCCGGCGGCAGCTTTCCGAAACGATCCACCAGTTCGGCCGCCATCGCCTCGCCTTCCGCGTCCGACTCCAAAGCGCCGATGCGGCGATAAAGGCCGAGCCGCACCGGCAAATCCCGCACGTAGGTTTCCGGTATCAGCACCGGCAGGCCGAGATTGATATTGGGCGTCCAATCCCGATCCTCGGTGCGGCGGCGGCCCTTCGCGGCGCGCAAATCGCCGACCGCATCCTCCAGCATTTGCTGGTACAGTTCGATGCCGACTTCGCGTATGTGGCCGCTCTGCTCGTCGCCCAGCAGATTGCCGGCACCGCGTATATCGAGATCGTGGCTGGCAAGCGTGAACCCGGCGCCCAGCGTATCGAGCGTCTGCATGACATTCAGCCGCTTTTCCGCGGCGGCACTCAGTTTGTGCGCCGGCGGCCAGGTGAGATAGGCATAGCCGCGCTGCTTGCCACGACCGACACGGCCGCGCAACTGATAGAGCTGGCCAAGGCCGAACATGTCGGCGCGATGGATCAGCAACGTGTTCACCGCCGGCATGTCCAGGCCGCTTTCCACGATATTGGTGGAGAGCAGGACATCGAACTTGCCGTCGCCGAATTCGGTCATGACGCGCTCGAGTTCGGTTGGCGCCAGGCGGCCATGCGCCTGGATCAGCCGCGCATCCGGCACGATTTCGCGCAACCGCTCCGCCATGCGATCCAGATCCTCGATGCGCGGCACCACGCAGAAAATCTGCCCGCCGCGGAAACGCTCGCGCTGGATCGCCTCACGTATCACCACATGATCGAACGGCATGATGAAGGTGCGCACGGCGAGCCGATCCACCGGCGGCGTCGCGATAATGCTCATTTCGCGCACGCCGGTCAGCGCCAGTTGCAGCGTGCGCGGAATGGGCGTCGCCGTCAGCGTCAGCACATGAATGTCGGCCTTCATCGCCTTCAGCTTTTCCTTGTGCGACACGCCGAAATGCTGTTCCTCATCGACGATCAGCAGGCCGAGATCGGCGAACTCCACGCCCTTGCCCAGCAGCGCGTGGGTGCCGATGACGATGTTGATATTGCCTTCCTTCAGGCCTCGCTTGGCTTCCGCCGCATCGCGCGCGTTCACCATGCGGCTCAATTGCGCGATATTGACGCCGAGCCCCTGGAACCGCGCCGTAAAAGTGCGGAAATGCTGGCGGGCCAGCAACGTGGTCGGCACGATCACCGCCACCTGCGCGCCGGTCATCGCCACCACGAACGCCGCGCGCAAAGCAACTTCGGTTTTGCCGAACCCGACATCGCCGCAAATCAGCCGATCCATCGGCTTGCCGCTTGCCAGATCCTCGATCACATCCGAAATAGCCCGCATCTGATCGTCGGTTTCCGCGAACGGGAAGCGGGCGCAGAATTCGTCCCAGGTCGCTTCCGGCGGCGCCATCATCGGCGCATCATGCAGCCGCCGCTCCGCGGCGATGCGTATCAGTTCGCCGGCAATGTCGCGTATGCGCTGCTTCGCCCGTGCCTTGCGGTTCTGCCAGCTCGTGCCACCCAGCCTGTCGAGCGGGACACTCTCGGCATCGCTGCCGAAGCGCGACAGCAGCTCGATATTCTCCACCGGCAGAAACAGCTTTTCCGAGCCGTCGTAAATCAGCCGCAGGCAATCATGCGGCGCCTGGCCAACCGTCAGCGTCTCCAGCCCATCATAGCGCCCGATGCCGTAATCCTGATGCACCACCAGATCGCCCTCGGCGATTTCAGTGGCCTCCGCGATGAACTGATCGGCCCGCTTGCGGCGGCGCGGCGGCCGGGAAATGCGCTCGCCGAGAAAATCCTGCTCGCCAATGAGGGCGAAATCGTCGGCGAGGAAACCACGTTCGATCGCCAGCGTAATCAGCGCCACCGTGCCGCGCGGCATGTGCCGCGCCGTCGGCCAATCCTCGCAGAACGCGATCTTGAAGCCATGTTCGCGCAGCAGGTGCGCCAGGCGCTCGCGCGAACCGCGCGACCAGGCGGCAAAAATCGTGTGCCGCATTTCCTCGGCCCAGCGTTTCAGACGCGCTTCCAGTTGCGCGAAGATCGTCTCGGTAGCGGACTGGGTGAAAATCGGTGCCGGGCGGCCGCCGGCGTCCACGCCTTCCGCATTATCCGGCTTGGCATACGGGCTGAAGGATAGCAGCGGATGCTTGCCCAGCATCGCATCCCAGCCGGCGCGGTCCAGATAAAGCGTCTCCGGCCTGATTGGCCGATAGGGCAATTCGCCATCGCGCGCCGGCGCGCGCCGTGCCTCATAATGATCGGCGATCATTTCCAGGCGCCCCGTCAGCACCTCCTCCGCCTGATGATCGAGCGAAATGGAGGCGCCGGGCAGATAATCGAGCAAGTTCGCCATGCCGTCATGGAACAGCGGCGAAAAATGCTCCATGCCGGGATAGCGCCGGCCTTCCGATATCGCTTCATACATCGGATCGGACGCCGCCGCCTGGCCGAACAAATCGCGCCAGGCGGTGCGGAAACGCGATACCGACTCCTTGTCGAGCGGCGTCTCGCTCACCGGCCGCAGCGCGAAGGCAGCCACATCCTCGACACTCCGCTGCGTTGTCGCATCGAAACGCCGGATCGATTCCACCGTGTCGCCGAAGAAATCCAGCCGCAGCGGATCGCTTTCGCCACTGGGGAAAATGTCGAAGATGCCGCCGCGGACGGCGTACTCGCCCGGCTCCATGACGGTATCGGTGCGGCCATAGCCATTGCTGGTGAGAAAGGCCGTAAGCTTCTTCACCGGAACATCGTCGCCGGTGCGCACCGCCAGGCTCTTGCCGGCAAACGTCGCCCGCGGCGGCACACGCTGCACCGAAGCGGCCATCGTGCTCAGCACCAGCAACGGTCCGCCCGGGGGCTCCAGCAGCCGGGTCAAGGTCGCGATGCGCTCGGAAATCGTCGCCGCATTCGGCGACACACGGTCGTACGGCAAGCAATCCCAGGCCGGGAACCGCAGCACCGTCAGCGTGGGCGCAAAAAACGCCAGCAGGTCGGCCAGCCGCGCCATGGCGGCATCGTCGCGCGCGATGTGCAGCAGCGGACCGCCATGCTCCTGCGCCCGCCGCGCCAGCAACAGGGCGTCAAACCCCTCCGGCGCGCCATGAATAGTCGGCACGTGCTAGCCCAGCGCCGCCTGCCGGATCGCGCGGAGCAACGGACGATCGGGCGTTTCGGGGAGGGGCGCGCGGCCGGTCAGCCAGTCGGCCAGCAATGGATCGGGCAGTTCCAAAATATCTTCCAGTTCAGATAGCTCGGCCTCGGTGAACGCAGCCAACCGCGCCGCGACAAAGCCGCCGAGCAGAATGTCGTTTTCCTTGGTGCCGCAATGCGTGGCGCGGAACAGCAAACGACGCCGACGCACGTCTCGCGCCGCTTGGGTTTCGTCCATGATGCGCGTGACATATAGCGGCCCCGTGCCGGATGCCACCCCGCCTTGCTGTGATGCTTTGAGATTGCCTCCGGCGGCCAGGGGCTCTGCCCCTGGACCCCGCTGGGGCCTTAGGCCCCAGACCCCATTACTTTGTCAGGGGCAAAGGGAGGGCGCATCGGAGCTTTCATCCAGCACCGTGTTGCGCCCCCCCTTTGCCCCTGACAAAAAAATAGTGGGGGTCTGG
>DATJOH010000499.1:0-12505 GCA_035507235.1 Acetobacteraceae bacterium | reverse complement strand
CATTCCGCCACGCGATATGGGCACCGTGCTGGATAATATCGGCCTGCCCTATAGCGGTATCAATCTGACGCACGAAACCTCCGGCGTGATCGGGGCGGCGGATGCCGACATCATGGTGTCGCTCAAGCCCGGCCATCGCCCCACCGCCGCCTACGTGAAAACGATCCGTATCGACCTCACGCGCGCATTCCCGGGTGTTATCTTCTACACGCTGCCGGCGGACATGATCACTCAGATCCTGAATTTCGGCCTGCCGGCGCCGATCGACGTGCAGATCAGCGGCGCCGACATCAACGCCAACCACAAGGTCGCGGCGCAGATGCTCGACCAGATTCGCGGCGTGCCTGGCGTGGTGGATGCACGCATTCAGCAGCAATTCGACTACCCGTATTTCCAGGTGAGCGTCGATCGCACGAAGGCGCAGCAGGACGGCCTGACCGAGCAGAACGTCGCAACCACGGTGCTGGACACGCTGAGCGGCAGTTTCCAGACGGCGCCGATGTTCTTCCTGAACTGGAAAAACGGCGTCAACTACAATCTCGCCGCGCAGGCACCGCAATACGACATCCAGTCGCTGCAGGATTTGCAGAATCTGCCGGTTACCGGCCCGGCGGCGCGCCAGCCGGCCATTCTGGCGGATGTCGCCACCATCAAACGCGCGCAGGAAATGGCCGCGGTCGATCATTACAACATCAAGCGCGTCGTCGATGTCTTCGCCAACGTGCAGGGCCGCGATCTCGGCGCGGTCGGCCGCGCAGTCACCCGCATCGTCAACGCGGACCGCCATCTGCTGCCGCGCGGCAGCTTCGTCACCGTGCGCGGCCAACTGGAAACGATGCGCAGTTCCTATACCGACCTGCTGGCCGGCCTGGGCTTTTCCATCCTGTTCGTCTATCTGCTGATCGTCATCAACTTCCAATCCTGGCTTGATCCTTTCATCATCATCACCGCTTTGCCGGGCGCGCTCGCCGGCATCGTGCTGTTTCTGTTTTTTACCGGAACGACACTCAGCGTTCCGGCGCTGATGGGCGCCATCATGTGCATGGGCGTCGCCACCGCCAATAGCATCCTGGTGGTCACCTTCGCCCGCGAGCGGCTCGCCGAACACGCGAACGCGGTGCGCGCCGCGGTCGAGGCGGGCTTCACGCGCTTTCGCCCGGTCTTGATGACGGCGCTCGCCATGATCATCGGCATGGTGCCGATGGCGCTGGGCGTCGGCGCGGGTGGCGAGCAGAACGCACCGCTGGGTCGCGCCGTCATTGGCGGCCTGCTGGTCGCGACGATTGCGACACTCGGCTTCGTGCCCCTGGTGTTCGCGCTGTTGCATGGCGGCCGCGGCGACGCCACCTCGCGTGCGCCGGCCAGCGGCCGGCCGCAAGGAGCCTGACCGATTATGCTCGAGGAGGCAGAGACGGCCGAACTTGGGGAGGCGGAGGACGGCGGCAGTCCGTCACCGGCACCCCGGCCGCGGCGCAGGGCCACTGTCTTATATGCCGTGGTGGGCGCTGTGCTGCTTTGCCTCGGCATCTACCTGGGCATACGGGCCCGCGCCGCCGCGGAGGCCAGGCTCGCGCAGGAAACCAGCCAGCAGGCCGTGCCGATCGTGCAGGTGGTGCATCCCCGGCAGAACGCCCCGGACCAGGAACTGGTCCTGCCCGGCCAGACGGTCGCCTTCACCGATACGCCGATCTACGCGCGCACCAACGGCTATTTGAAGCGCTGGTATTTCGATATCGGCGCCCATGTCCGCCAGGGCCAGTTGCTCGCCGACATTGAAACGCCCGAACTGGACCAGCAATTGCGCCAGGCGCGCGCCGACCTGGCCACCGCGCAAGCCAACGCGAAGCTCGCCTCCATTACCGCGAAGCGCACCGCCAACCTGCTGCGCACACAATCCGTTTCGACACAGGAACACGATAACGCCGCCGGCACATTTGCCGCCGACCAGTCAACGGTCGCCTCCCAGGCCGCCAATGTCGCGCGGCTCGAGGAACTGCAATCCTATGAGCATGTCTACGCGCCCTTCGATGGCGTCATCACGGCACGCAACACCGATGTCGGTGACCTGATCAACGCCGGCGCCGGCAGCGCCACCACGGAACTGTTCCACATGACGGCGGACCGCACGCTGCGCATTTATGTCGCGGTGCCCGAAATGAACGCGCCCGACATGCATGTCGGCGCCGCTGTCGCCGTGACGCTCGATGAATATCCCGGCCAGCAATTCCCCGGCACGCTGGTGCGCACCGATCATGCCATCAACCCGGCGTCGCGCACCCTGCTGGTGGAAGTGGACGTGAACAACCCGGACGGCAAATTGCTGCCCGGCGCCTATGTGTTTGCTCATTTCACGCTGGCCGGTGTCACCCGCGCGGTGACCATCCCCTCCAACGCGCTGCTGTTCCGCAGCGAGGGGCTGCGCGTCGGCGTGGTGCGTAACGGTGAAGCGGAACTGACGCCGATCAAAATCGGCAGGGATTACGGCGACCGGGTGGAGGTTCTGTCCGGCCTCGGCCCGGCCGATCAGGTGATCGTCAATCCGTCCGATTCGCTCGTCAGTGGCACCAAGGTGCGGGTGGCGCCCGGCCAGCCACCCGGGACGGGCTGATGCGGTCTGCCCGTCCCGGGCCCACCGTTCGGACAACAGCAAGCTGCCCATGGCAAACCGTCATGGCGCTGCTGCTGGGCGGATGCATGGTCGGCCCGAAATACCACACCCCGGACGTTCCGCTTTCGGACAGTTTCAAGGAAGCGACGCCGGCCGATTATGCCACCGCCGGCACCTGGCTGCCGGCGCGGCCGAACGACGCCGTGCCGCGCGGCAAATGGTGGCGCATATTCGGCGATCCGGAACTCGATCGGCTGGAGGACCAGCTTACCGTTTCGAACCAGAATTTGAAGCAGGCGGAAGCGCGGTTTCGCGCCGCACGGGCAATGATCGCCTATCAGCGCGCCGCGCTATTTCCGACCATCTCCACCAGCCCCAACCTGAACTCGTTGCGGGATTCCGCCCACCAGCCTTATTTTACGCTCACCAATCCGCAGCCCGAGGGCGACCTGCAATTGCCCTTCGATCTCTCCTACGAAGTCGATTTGTGGGGGCGCATTCGCCGCACCGTGGCAGCGGCGCGGCAGGAGGCGCAGGCGACCGCGGCCGATCTTGCGAGCGCCGGTCTCAGCCTGCATGCCGAACTCGCCGTGGATTATGTCGAACTGCGCAGCGCCGACGCACAGCAGCGCCTGCTGGACGACACAGTGAAGGCGTACACCGACGCCCTGCGCCTGACGCAGAACCGGTTGAACGGGGGCTACGCGCCGGCGTCCGACGTCGCCCAGGCACAGACGCAGCTCGATACGGCGCGCGTGCAGGAAACCGACATCGGCGTGGCCCGCGCGCAGTACGAGCATGCGATCGCCGTGCTGATCGGCGAACCACCTGCCGCCCTCACCCTGCCGCCGGCGCCGCTCGCCTTGCAGGCACCACTCGTGCCGCCGGGCATCCCCTCCGAACTGCTGCAGCGCCGGCCGGACATCGCCGCCGCCGAGCGCCGCGTCGCCGAAGCAAATGAGCAGATCGGCATCGCCATCGCGGCCTACTACCCCTCCCTCAATTTCGGCGCATCGTCAGGGTTCGAAGGCACCAGCTTCGCCAACTGGTTCGGCTGGCCCAGCCTGTTCTGGGCCGTCGGCACATCGATGACGCAGCAATTGTTCGATGGCGGCCGGCTGCACGCGCAAACCGAACAGGCGCGGGCGAATTACGACGCAACCGTCGCGTCCTACCGGCAGACCGCGCTGACCGCGTTTCAGCAAGTGGAGGACAATCTCGCGGCGCTGCGCATTCTCGGCGACGAGGCACGCCAGCAGCACGAGGCGGTGGCCGCGGCCGAAAATTCGTTGCGGCTATTCACTAACCGCTATGTCGGCGGCGAGGATAACTACCTGCAGGTGATTACGGCGCAAACCGCCGCCCTGCAGAATGAGCGCAATGATGTCGACATCGAGCGGCGTCGCGTGGAGGCCAGCATCCTGCTGGTAAAGGCGCTCGGCGGCGGCTGGCAAAGCAGCGACCTGCCGGCGCTGAAGCAGCACGGCATTCCGCCTGGGGCTGTGGTGCCTTTCGGTTAGGGGGGTGAAAGGAAGGCCTTCTTTTTTGAAAAAAAGAAGCAAAAAACTTTTGATTATGGCTCGCAACTTTGGTTCCAAATGGGAGAATTCGGCGCCGCCGTAACAGATAAAAGTTCTTTTTTTCAAAAAAGAACACTTCCTGCTGGCCGCCCCTTGCAAAGCGGAGGCATCCTCCGTATATCGCCGGTGTCCGTGCCGGCCACAACGGCGCAACCATCCTCGTCGGGGGGCGTTCCGCCGGGCGCGACACCATGGCGCTGACCGCACGCATCGGAGCCCCGCATGAGCAACTCAATTTCGCTTACCGTGAACGGTGTGGCGCGCAAGATCGCCCTGGACGATCCGCGGATCACGCTGCTCGACCTGCTGCGCGAACGGCTGGACCTGCCCGGCACCAAGAAGGGCTGTGATCGCGGCCAATGCGGCGCCTGTACCATCCTGGTGGATGGCAAGCGGATCAATTCCTGCCTGGCACTCGCGCTAAGTTATGATGGCGCCGATATCCTGACGATCGAGGGTCTGGCGGACGGCGACAATCTGCATCCCGTGCAGGCCGCCTTCATTGCACATGACGCATTGCAATGCGGCTTCTGCACGCCCGGCCAGATCATGAGCGCCGTCGGCCTGATCATGGAAGGCCAGGCCGGCGACGACGCCGAACGCGTGCGCGAAGCCATGAGCGGCAATATCTGCCGCTGCGGCGCCTATGCGGGCATTACCGAAGCGGTGCTGGAGGCTCAGACGGAAATCGTGGCCCGCGATCGGAGGCAAGCGGCATGAACAGCTTCGAATATGTGCGCGCCACGACGATTCCCGAGGCGGTGAACGCTGCTTCGGCGCAAGGCGCGATGTATCTTGGCGGTGGCACCAATCTTCTCGACTTGATGAAGGGCGGCATCACCCGGCCGACACGGATCGTGGATATTACGCATCTGCCGGGTCTCGATCGGATCGAATGGTTGCCGGACGGCGGCGTACGCATCGGCGCGCTCGTGCGCAATGCCGATCTGGCGCATGATGCGAAATTCGCCCGGCAATTTCCGGCAGTGGCGGAAGCGTTGCTTGCCGGCGCCTCGGCGCAGTTGCGCAATGCCGCAACGGTCGGCGGCAATCTGCTGCAGCGCACCCGCTGCCCCTATTTCTACGATGTCGCCAGCGCCTGCAACAAGCGCGATCCCGGCGCCGGGTGCGATGCACACGGCGGCGATACGCGGCTGCACGCCGTGCTTGGCTGGAGCCAAAGCTGCATCGCAACGAACCCATCCGATTTCTGCGTGCCGCTGGCGGCGCTCGATGCCATGGTCGAAATCGAGGGCAGCGCGCCACGCACCATTCCGCTTGAAGAGTTTCATTGTCTGCCCGGCGATACGCCTGATCGCGAAAGCGTGCTAAAACTGGGCGAACTGATCGTTGCCATCCACCTGCCATCGGCAGCTTCACGCTTCGCGGCGCATGCCCGCTACCTGAAAATCCGTGAGCGTACGTCCTACGCTTTCGCGGTGGTGTCGGCCGCGGCGGCGCTCCGGATCGAATCGGGCACGATCACCGAGGCCCGCATTGCGCTGGGCGGCGTCGCGGCAAAGCCGTGGCGTGCCCGCGCCGCCGAAAAAACCCTGGCCGGCGCCCGCCCTGACGGCGCCGCCTTTCGCGCCGCCGGCGAGGCAGCGCTGGCGGACGCCCAACCCTCCGGCGAGAATGGTTTCAAGATCGAACTCGCGCGCCGGATCGTCATCCGGGCGTTGAAGCTGGCCGCGGCCGGAACGCCCGAGCGCATCCCCGCTCTCCCTGCCTCCCCGTTCGCCGCCGCTGCCGGAGTTTTGCTCCATGCCTGACATTTCGCTTACCCACGCCGCGACCCACACGCGGCATGGTTCAAGTATCGGCCAGCCGCTCACCCGTCGCGATGGCATGCTGAAAGTAACGGGCCGCGCCCGTTACGCGGCCGATCATCATCCGCCCGGCATGCTGTATGCCGCGCTGGCGGTGAGCACGATCGCGCGCGGCCGCGTCACCTTCCTCGACGTCGCGGCCGCGAAAGCGCATCCCGGTGTTGTCGAAGTCATCACTCACGCCAATGCGCCGAAGCTGGCACAGGATCCGGATGCCAAATTGCATCCCTTCATGTTCCGGCTGGATGTTCTGCAAAACGACCGGGTACGCTATGCGAACCAGTCGATCGCCGTGGTTGTCGCCGAGACGATCGAGGCCGCAACCGAAGGCGCGGCGCTGCTGGCGCCGCGCTATGACGTCGAGCCCGCCCGCATCGGCCTCGACGCCGATGCCAGTTTCGTTCCCAATTCGGTTGGGCCAGACTTCGAGGCCGAAGCCCATCGCGGCGACGTCGAGCAAGGTCTCAGCACCGCGGCACGCCGGATCGATGCAGTGTACGAAACGCCGCCGCAATACCACAACGCGATGGAGCCGCACGCCATCGTCGCGTCCTGGGATGGCGACAGACTGACGATCGACACCCCAAGCCAGGGCCTTGCCATGGCCCGGGTGCGCGTCGCCGGACTGTTCGGCCTGAAGCCGGAAAATGTCCATATCAACAGCCCATTTCTCGGCGGCGGATTCGGCTCCAAGGGTGTCATCTCGGGGCCGCAGGTCCTCGGCATCATGGCGGCCCGCCTGGTCGGCCGTCCCGTGAAATTGGTTCTCCGGCGCGAACAGATGTTCGGCCCGGTGGGCCATCGCGGCGCGACGCGACAGAGGCTGCGCCTGGGCGCCGACATCAACGGCGCACTGACCGCCATCGATCATCACACCAGGACCACGTCCAGCACCTTCGATGATTTCTTCGAGCCGGCGTCGGAAGTATCCCATACGCTGTATGCCAGTCCTGCCATCGCAACGTCATACGAAGCGGTTCGCCAGGACACCGGCACACCGCTTTTCATGCGCGCACCGGGCGAAGCTTCGGGCTCCATCGCCCTGGAAAGCGCGATTGACGAAATGGCGCACGCCTGCGGCATGGATCCGCTTGCGTTCCGCTTGCATAACTACGCCGAAGCGGAACCGATATCCGGCAAACCCTTCTCCTCCAAGGCGCTGCGTGAATGTTACGCGCAAGGCGGCGAACGCTTCGGCTGGGCACGGCGACCGCTCGCGCCGCGCCAGATGCATGACGAGGCGGGGCTGCTGGTCGGCTGGGGTGTGGGCACCGCGACCTTCCCGGCGATCATGATGCAGGGCGAAGCGCGGGCCGTGATACGCCGTGACGGCACCGGCATCGTGGAAACCGGCGCGCACGACATGGGGCAGGGCGCGTGGACGTCGCTCGCGCAAATCGCCGCCGACAGCCTCGGGCTCGATCTGGACCATATCGAATTTCGCGCCGGTCGATCCGACCTGCCCGACGCCGGAATCGCCGGCGGTTCTTCGCACACCGCCACCGCCGGCATGGCCATCCATGGCGCCGGCGCCGACGCGATCGCCAAACTTGCCGACATTGCCATGGCCGATCGGCGTTCGCCGCTGTTCGGCGCCAGCAACCAGGGCGTGATCGCGCGCGACGGCAGATTGTTTCGGCGCGACGACGAAGCCCGCAGCGAAACCTACGCTGAAATCCTCGGCCGCGCCGGCCTTGCGGAAATCGAAGGCCGTGGCAAGGGCGCCGCCGACCCGGCCGCGCAATCGCAATTCGCCTTGCATGCGCACGGCGCGGTGTTTGCCGAAGTCAAGGTGGATCCGGAATTCGGACAAATCCGTGCCACCCGCCTGGTCGGCGCCTTCGCGGCCGGCCGGGTGATCAATCCGCGCCTGGTACGCAGCCAGTATTTCGGCGGTATGATCTGGGGCGTTTCCTTCGCGCTACACGAGCATGCGGTCATGGACAAGCGTTCCGGTCGCATCATGAATGCCAACCTCGGCGAATACCATGTGCCGGTGAATGCCGATGTGCCCTCGCTGGAGGCCATCCTCGTTGAGGAACACGATCCTCATGTGAACGCCCTCGGCATCAAGGGTGTGGGCGAAATCGGCATAACCGGAACCGCCGGGGCCATTGCCAACGCGGTATGGCATGCCACGGGCGTGCGTGTGCGCCAGTTTCCAATCACGCTGGATCGTGTGATGGCGCCGACCGCCTGAGGCGCCGTCCCCCTGCAAGCCTGGAGGCGGGTTTGCAACAGAAGCTGGCATCGTGCGCTGAAGGCTTTTGCGCGCGCGCATTCTCGGCCATGAAGCAGGTGCCGCGCCCGCCTGGCGGAATGGTAGACGCAGCGGACTTAAAATCCGCAGCCCTTTGGGCATGGGGGTTCAACTCCCCCGGCGGGCAGGCAGTGTTTTCAATGGGTTGTGTGTCCGCCACCCACCGGCGACGGCACCGCTCTGTCGCCGCGATGGGCACGGCATCGGGCGTCAAGCTGCGGAAAAGCCCCGGCCGGCGGGGGTTTGAAAGCCGGCCGGGGAAGTGCCCTGCGGCTCGTGGAAGGTGAAGCCGCAGAACGGTTACGCACCACGGGGCATCCGGTTCCCATTGCACGCGTATTGCGGGGGCGCATTTCCGCCTTCAGCCACGCCTCACTTCAGCGCCGGTCCGTCGCCCGCCGCGCATCGCCAAACGCTTTTTCGCCGAACAGGTAGGTGGTAATCAGCCGCTTCGTTTCATCCAGCACGCGCGCCCGTTCGCCGGGCGCTTGCTGTTGCATCGCGAAGCCGAGCAGGGGCGTGGTGATCTCCCCAACCATCCGCCAGCGCAGCGCCAGTTCCGGCGTGTCCGGCAACCCCAGCACGTCCGAAACGTAACGGCGAGCCAGCACCGCCACGTCCGACTCATAGCCGAAATGACGCTGCCGCACGCCTTGGCTGAGATAGGACCCGCCGTACAAAATCGTGCGGAAATCCGGATGCGCTTCAATATAGGCGATGAAGTGATCGAGTATGTAGGAAATGAGCCGCCCCCCGCTCTTGAACGGCGGGCGCTTGCCTAGCGCGGCAACCAGGGTGCGCTCAAAATCCTGCACCCGCCGCACCGCAATCGCATCCACGATGGCTTGCTTGTCAGGAAAGAAGCGATAGAGGCCGCCGATTGAGACGCCGGCCTCGCGCGCGATTTCCGGCGTGGTAATGTTCTCGATTGCCACGCCACGCTCCAGCAGGCGCGTCGCCGCGGCTTCTATGCGCTCGAATGTCTCCGTGCTGCGGCGCTGCACGGGCTTTCGCCGCGGCGCGGTCGCTGCCGCCACCGCGGGCTGCGGGCTCGTGGCCGCTTGGTCGGGCGAGGGAACACGCATGACCCTCTCTTGACAGGGTTTGCGGTAAAGCACCATACGCGAACGCGAACTCTCGTTCGTGTTTGTGCCACTACACCGCCGGAGTACCTGGCCCCGCCATGAGCACGCGCATCGCCATCGAGGATTTTGCGGACGCCACCTACGATCCGTTCACCGCCGCGGCCGACTCCGGCGGCGAATCGGGGCTTGGCGATATCTATCCCGAACTCGCCCGCCTGCGGCGGCAGGCGCCGGTGCAGGTGCTGGATATCCGCACCCATTTCGGGCTGCATCCGGACATTACGACGACGGATATGCGCAAAGTCGCGGTGCTCGGCTACGAAGCGGCAAGTCAGGTTCTGCTGGATCCCGCCACCTATTCGAACGCCGTCTATAACCATAATCTCGGGGTATCGTTCGGCCGTTCCATCACCACCATGGACCCGCCCGAGCACCCGGCGTTCCGCCGCGCCTTCCAGGCCGGCTTCATGAAACCGATGCTCGCCAACTGGAGCGAAACCATCGTTCCACGGATGATCAACCGGTTGATCGATGGTTTCGCGCAGAACGGCCACACCGAACTGGTCGGCGCCTTCACGCTGCATTTCCCGTTTCATTTCATTCACGAGCTGATGCAATTGCCTCTGGAGGATCGCCTGATCTTCCAAAGGCTTGCGTTCGCCCAGATCAATGTGTGGTTCGACCGCGAGCACGCCTACGAAGCCATCGAAAAGCTCAAGGCGTATCTGACGAAACTGGTGCACGCGCGGCGCGACCATCCGGTGGACGACAATGATTTCGTCCACGCGGTGGCCAACGCGGAGGTCGATGGCAAGCCTCTGCCGGACGACGTGGCCATTGCCTTCTTCCGTCAGCTTATGAATGCCGGCGGCGATACCAGCTATCACGGGTTTTCCAGCGTGCTCACCGGCCTTCTCAGTCACCCGGATCAGTTGAACGCGGTGCGCGCTGACCGCAGCCTGGTGCCCCGCGCCATCGAGGAAGGGCTGCGCTGGAACTGTCCCGTGCCGATCATCCAGCGTACACCTGTAACCGAAACGAATCTGTCAGGTGTCGCCCTGCGGCCGGGTGACCGGCTTGATGTGGTGCTCGCTGCCGCCAACCGCGATGAGGCGATCTATGAAGATCCCGACAGGTTCGACATCAACCGGCCGCCGCGCCGCCATCTGGCGTTCGGCTACGGCGCGCATGTCTGCCTCGGCCAGCATCTTGCGCGCATGGAAATGACGGTGGCGCTAAATGCGCTGCTCGACCGGCTGCCCAACCTGCGGCTGGATCCGGACCATCCACCACCCGAAATAGACGGACTCTCGCTCCGCGGCCCGCACGCGGTGCATGTTTGTTTCGATCCGGTATGCGCATGAGCCGGGTGGACGCCAACGCAGCCGTGCAGGCAACGCTTGATCGCCTGGTGGCGGAAGGCCGCGAAATCGGCGTGCAGGTGTGCGCCTATCTGGGCAAGGAGAAAATTGTGGATTGCTGGGCGGGCCTCGCCGATCCGGCCACACGCCGCGCCGTCGACGGCGATACGCTGTTCAATGTGTTTTCCGTTTCGAAAGCCGTCACCGCGGTTGCGGTGCATATCCAGGCTGAACGTGGCCTGATTGAGTACGATGCGCCGATGGCGCTCTACTGGCCGGAATTCGCCGCCGCCGGGAAGGAAGGCGTCACCGTGCGTCATGTGCTGTCGCACGTCTCCGGCGTGCTGCGCATGCCGCCGGACGTAACGCCGGAATTGATGACCGACTGGGACTGGATGATCCGGCGCATTGCCGAAATGCCGGCGCTTTATCCGCCCGGATCGCGCTCCTCCTATCAATCCATGACGTTCGGCTGGCTGCTCGGCGAAATAGTCCGGCGCACCGACCCCAAGCGTCGCCCGTTCGGACAATTCGTGAAAGACGAAATCGCCGATCCGCTCGGCTGCTCCGATCTTTGGCTCGGCATTCCCGATGCGGTTGAGCCGCGCATCGCCAAACTAGATGAGGCCGCGATCTATGTGGCACCCGACGGAAATCTGACACGCGAGGCAACGCCGCTGCAGGTCGATTTGATGCCGGACCCTTTTGAGCGCCCTTACGTTCGGCGCGCCTGCATCCCGGCGGTGGGCGGTATTTTCAATGCGCGGAGCGAAGCCCGCTTCTTCGCCATGCTCGCGAACGGCGGCACGCTCGGCGGCGTTCGCCTGCTTTCCGACCAGCGCGTGCGAAGTTTCGCCGCGCCACGGCCGCATTTCGAGGATGTCGACCCGGTGTTCTTCGGCATGGTGGTGCCGATCGGCTGGGCCGGCTTCTGGCTCGGCGGAAATTCCCCACCGGTCTCGGCGCCGCGCAATCCGAGGGCGCTGTGCCACCCCGGCATGGGCGGTTCCATCGGCTGGGCCGACCTTGACCGGAAGCTCGCTGTCGCCTTCTGCCACAATCGCATGTTCGATACTGTAAATATCGAGGAGGACAGCCGCACGCTGATCGGCGATGTCATTCGCGATGCGCTCACGTAAAGCAAGAAGGATTCTTCTTTTTTGAAAAAAAGAAGCAAAAAACTTTTACTCATTTTGCGCGCGCGCCGGCGACCTTGTGCCTCCCAACAAACAGACAAAAGTCTTTTTGCTTCTTTTTCTTCAGAAAAAGAAGATTCTTCCTAACGTTTCTTAGCCGCAGGCGCCGCGATGTGGGATTACGCAATCTGATGCATGATTGGCCGGCGGCGAACTGGGATTATATCATCGTGGGCGCGGGGTCGGCGGGGTGTGTGCTGGCCGAGCGTCTTTCGCGCAATCCGCGGCGGTGTGTTCTATTGCTGGAAGCTGGCCCGAGCGACCGTAATCCATTGGTTCACATGCCGAAGGGCATGGGCAAACTGTTTGGCAATCCCGCGTACACGCATGTATTTCAGACCGCGCCGGATGACGGTACGGCATCGGAAACATGGATTCGCGGCAAGCTGCTTGGTGGCTCCAGTTCCATCAACGGCATGATGTATTTCCGCGGCCAGCCGCAGGATTACGATGATTGGGCGGCGGCGAACTGGGATTACATCATCGTGGGCGCGGGTTCAGCGGGATGCGTGCTGGCAGAGCGCCTGTCGCGCAATGCGCGGTGCCGTGTTCTGCTCCTGGAAGCTGGCCCGAGCGACCGTAATCC
>DATJOH010000498.1:0-5971 GCA_035507235.1 Acetobacteraceae bacterium | reverse complement strand
AAACCAGTTGAACGCGCCATACAGCGCCATGTCGATCGGCGACTACACGGGATTCACGGTGCCGCCGGGCGAATAATACCAGCGGCCGGCAAGCGTGGCGTCCCGCGGCAGGTCTGCGTAAAGGAAGGAAGAGTCTTCTTTTTCTGAAGAAAAAGAAGCAAAAAGACTTTCGATCTTAGGGCTTGGTCGCAGGCAACAGCGTGGCACAGGGCTTAGGAGAAAAAGTTTCTTGCTTCTTTTTTTCGAAAAAGAAGCCTTTTTCTTGCCTGCGCGATACCGACATTTCAGCGCTCGAGATTACTCTGATCGAAATACTCGTTCAATACCACGCCGCCCTCGGGCGACGCGATGCCCAAACAGCCCGGCGTCTTCACAAGTAGCAGTCCATCTGTCATGGCTGGCGCTGAAGCGCGGGGGAAACCAGGTGAATAAATTACGCGTCGTGCAATGGACCACGGGCAAGGTCGGAAAGCTCAGCCTGCGCGGCATTCTGGATGATCCGCGACTGGAACTGGCCGGAGTCTATGCTTTCTCGGGCGACAAGGCCGGCCTGGATGCGGGCAAGTTGTGCGGCCGGCCGGAATGCGGCGTGCTGGCCACCAATGACATCGATTCGATTATTGCGACTGGCGCCGACAGCGTAATCTATACGCCGTTCATGGCGGATATGTCGCACGTCATCGAACTGCTGCAAAGCGGCATGGACGTCATCAGTACCAATCTGTTCCTCAATGTGGGCGGCATACAGGGCGAAGTCCAGCAACAGCTTGAGGCCGCCTGCCAGCGTGGCGGCAGTTCGCTCTTCATCACGGGCGTCAACCCGGGCTGGATCAACAGCCTGACCACGGCCATG
Source organism: Acetobacteraceae bacterium (assembly GCA_035507235.1). Taxonomy (GTDB): domain Bacteria; phylum Pseudomonadota; class Alphaproteobacteria; order Acetobacterales; family Acetobacteraceae; genus CAJCIS01. Next base: position 5,118 of record DATJOH010000498.1, on the reverse strand, counting down.
ACCGCTGTCTGCCGTGGCGTCGATATGGTTTCGATTTCAGAAACCGCCAATTGCGCCACCTATGAGTCGAAGGAGACCTGGCTTGCCATGGGCATGTCGCTCCCGTCGGCAACGCCCGAAGTGATCGCAACGGCCCGCGCCTGGCTCATGTCCTTCCATGATGCCGTGCAGCGGATGGCGGCGGCCCTGCACTACAAGCTCGATGACGTCGAATTCTTCATAGAGTTCGCGACGGTATCGCAAAAGGTCGATCTCGGCTGGTTCTGCATGGAAAAGGATACCAACGGCGCTGTTCGTGGCGGCTGGAACGGCAAGGTGAATGGGCGCACCGTCGTGCAATCGAAAGTAACCTGGTATTTAACAAAACATCTGAATGAAGGCTGGGAATTCCATGACGACCATTATCACCTTCTCATAAAAGGCGAACCGGAAGTGAATGCACGCATCCGCTTCATTCCGCCGCAAAGCTGGGGCAACCATGAGTGGGATACCATGACGGCGATGCCCGCGGTGAATGCGATTTTCAATGTCCATGCCGCCCGCCCCGGCATTCTTGGCTTGATGGATGTCGGCCTACCCAGCGCGCCCGCTGGACTTTGGCAAGGCAACAAAGCCGTCGCCAACGCTTGACAGCCCAATCACGGAGGCGGCGATGACGGAACCGGCAGCCCGCAATTTCGAGAAAATTGCGTCCGGCATCTACCTCGAGGGACTCGCCGTCGATACGAGGCGAAACATTGTCTGGTACAGCGATGTCATTGGCGGCGGCATCCATGGCCTGACGCCCGACGGCACCACGCTTTCCTTCAATGAAGGCAGGATGTGGACCGGCGGCATCATGCTGAACGAGGATGGTGCCGTTCTCTCCTCCGGGCAGGGCGGCATCATGTGGAACCATCCCGAAACGGGAAAGTCCGGCTGGCTGCTGCGCGAAATCGACGGTGAGGCGATCAACGGCATCAATGAAATGATACCCGATTTCACCGGCGGCATTTTCTTCGGCACCGTGGACCTGGAAATGATCCTGCGTGGCGAACCGACCAGGCCCAGCCGCATCTACCGGCTGACCCGCGAGGGCGAGGTCATCAGGCTTGCCGACATCCAGTTTTCCAACGGCATGATGTTCGATGCCGTCAGGCGGCACTTCTATTGCAACGACACCTTTACCGGCACCAGAATATTTGATGTTTCGCCGGAACTCACTCTCACCAATCCTCGCATGCTGATTGCCAAGGAGGACGCCGACGGCATGGCGCTCGACGGCGCCGGCAATGTGTGGATCACCGGCTTCCGCTCGGCCACCCTGACCCGGGTTGCGCCCGATGGCGCCGTGCTGTCCCAGGTGGAAACGCCGGCCGGTGCAATTACGCAAATCCGCTTCGGTGGCGCAGACATGCGGGACTGCTATATCAATGCGGTTCCCGCCGATGGTGGCGACCGCCTCAAGGATGGCGTCATGCCGACGGAAAAGAAGTCATTCCTCTACCGCGGACGTTCCACGATCCCCGGCATGCCAATTCCACCAGCGCAATTCCGCCTCGGCTAGATCAATGCGGACACTCTCATAATAACCGCGAAGAAAGCAGTTCTTTTTTGAAAAAAAGAACTTTTATCTGTTACAGGCGGCACCGATTCTACCTATGTGCGCCGGCTGCTGCGAGCCGAAGTCAAAAGTTTTTTGGTTCTTTTTTTCAAAAAAGAACTCCTTCCTTCCTTCCTTCGCTTGCGTGTCAATCTCACGCGCGCCCTAGCCCGGCGACAATTCGACCCATGCAAGGTTCGCCAGTTTAGGACAGGATTGCGGTAGCGTAATGTGAACGACATGCGACGGCGCCCGGGTCGAGCGCAAACCGAAGACGGCCTGCGCATCGGCAAGAACACGCATAATATAGAATCGCGCGAATGCCGGTCTTGCGGCCGTTTTCCCCATGAAAACATAGAGCCCGTCGCTCCCGGCGGCGGCATCGTTGCTGGCATGCAGCAGCCGCGTCGCGTCCAGTCCCACCAGGGCAATGCGCGCTGGGTCGGCACAGCCAGGCGCAAACGCCTGGATCAACACCTGCGAAACGGGAACGACGCGCAGCCCTAAACCAGCCGTCGCGGAAAGCACAACACCATCGTCATCCGCGGGCGCATGCGCCGCGCGCAGCCAGGCGAACTGCGCGGCGACACCGATGATGATCAGCAGCGAAAACGCAAGGCGCAGCAGGATTTTCACGCCTGTTGCCTTGCCTGCCGCCCCATGCGCCGAAAATCCGCGGGGTCGAGGCTCGCCAGCAGCGGAAACAGCGTGGCCGCGGCAAGCGCCGCCACACCGTAGATCGTTTCCCCGGTGCCGTGGTGCCAATATTCATATTGCGCGCTGCCGCGCGCCATCAGCGCTAGGCGGATTTCATTCAGGGCCACGCTCGTCAGCAACGACAGCGCGAGCCAGAGCAAATCAGTTTTCCGAAAGGAACCACGCAGGAAAAGCACCACTACCACGAATGCGAGACATACGTTGGGCAGTTGCCAAGAGGACGTGCAGGCGGAAAGAACTTCCACGACAAAATCGCCCCTGCGCATGAGGTTACCCTGCGCCGTAACGTCCAGTCCCAGGTGATTCAGGAGAAAAACCGCGGCGTGCGCGTCAAGCCGCGCCACCAGCGCGTGTATCGAGCCGAGATAGCAGGATGATGTCCATGCAAGGGCCAGTGCCAGAAGCAACCAGCCGGCCTGGCGGCCCAGCAATGTCGCCTTGCGCCGCCACAGCAATGTCGCCGCGAGGCCGAACAAGGCAATTGTCGTCGCCTGTCGGAACGGAATGGTGCAAAGCAAGCCAACGAACACCGTGCCGACAATGAGCCTTCCGGAGGTCAGTTCATCGCAAACCAGGCTTCGCGCGCGTGCCGCCAGCATCGCCCAGGCCAGGATTGCGAATGCCCCGACATCGAGGATGCTGTTGGCCATCGCCGCCGGCGCCAGCGGGTCGGCAGCATCGGAATTGCGCAGCACCTCGCACCAGAACGCCACGCCGACAAAGGTCAGGCACCACGTCCACAACTCGCGCGCGGCCGGTCTTCCGAGCCTTCCTTCCGGCATGTGATGAACCTCAAGCTGACCAAAGTACCTAAATCGCCTAGCCCTGTTGCACCGCGCAATGGGCTCCAATCCTCGTTAGGCATACGAGGGTATTTAGACGGAGAGTTGGCGCCATGGCACGCGTTTGCGTCGCGATTAGCGGATCCTTCGCGGTCCTGTTGACAAGCACTGCCGCGTTCGCGTGGTGGCACCATAACAATAACGCGCCTGCCCCAGTGCTTGCGGCGGGCCTTCCCGCGCTGATCGCCCTGGCGGGTGGCGGCGTTGCATCCAGGTTTCTGCGCCGGTCGCACAAGAACCAGCCTGCCGAATAGGCGCACCGCCTAAATTATTGCGACGCTGTGGGTCCCATAAGGTGCCCACGGCACGCCGGTTCGCTATTGGCCTTGTGCACGGCCGCCCGGCAAACATCTAGGCGGCGATCACGTCACCTTCTCGTGCGTTGACCCACGCATGCAGCGCCACCTACGATGGCAACCGCCGGCACCAAGCGCCGGCCCTGGACGTGCGCTAATTGCATTTTTTTAGACGGAGTTTTTTACCGATGGCACGCATTTTGATGGCGCTCACTGGGGTCTGCGCGGTCCTGGCGTTGAACGCCCCGGCGATTGCGGCGCCGGCGGTGGCCGCGATGGTTGGCGGCTCCCACGGCGCCCCGGCGCCAGTCCTCGCAGCCGGCCTTCCTGCACTTTTCGCCCTGGCCGGTGGCGGCGCCGCCGCCAGGTTCCTGCACCGCCGTCGCACCAACCGGCCGTAGCCCGCCTCACTCCCGTTGCTTGACCGCCGCAGCGGGCGAATGCTAACAGCCTGCTCAGCATTTGCGCCCGGCGCGAGCCGCGGCCCATGCTTTGCCGCGAACCCGAATGGGCCGCGGGCGGGGAAACGGTTCCATGCAGGTCGGCGTCGCCTACCCAACCACGGAAGTTGCCGGCGACCCCGCAGCCATCCGCAAATTCATCAATGCGGCCGAGCAACTCGGCTACACGCACATGATGGCCTACGACCATGTGCTCAAAACGCCGCATGTGGGCCGCGAACCCAAGCTGACCGGGCCCTACACCGAACAGCATAGTTTTCACGATCCTTTCACCTTATTCGCGTTCGCCGCCGCGGCCACCGACACGCTGAATTTCGTCACCGGCGTTCTGGTGCTGCCGCAACGGCAAACCGTGCTCGTCGCGCAACAAGCGGCGGACGTGGACCTGCTTTCGCATGAGCGTCTCAGGCTCGGCGTCGGTCTCGGCTGGAACTATGTCGAATACCAGGCCCTGGGCCAGGATTTCCGCACGCGGGCGAAACGGCTGGAAGAGCAGATCGGCCTGCTGCGGCAGCTTTGGACCACGCCGGTAATCAGTTTCGAAGGCCGCTTCGACCGCATCGACCGCGGCGGCATCAATCCACGGCCAAGACGGCAAATCCCCACCTGGCTCGGCGGCTACACGGAGCCCGCCTACGTGCGCGGTGCCCGCCTCGGCGACGGTTTCATTTTCGCTGCCGAAGGCGCCGCGGCGGTGGCGGGTTGGGCACGGGTAAAGCACCATCTCGCCGCGTTCGGCCGCCCCGTGGAAGGGTTTGGCCGCGAGCTGCTGGCCCTGTTCGCCCGCGATCCGCAGGAAACGGCAGACCATTTAAAGATGTGGCGAGATGCCGGCGGAACCCATGGCTGTGTGCCCTCGATGGAGAAGGGGCTTGGAAATGATATCGATGCGCATATTGAATATATTGCGCGCGTGAAGCGACTTCTTGAGGCTTAGTGAGAAGAAAGGAAGACTTCTTTTTTGAAAAAAAGAAGCAAAAAACTTTTGACTGTTGCTTCCAGCAGCATGGCTACGTGGGGGGCGCGCATGCTACCCGAAACGGATAAAAGTTTTTTGGTTCTTTTTTTCAAAAAAGAACATCCTTTGAGGAAGCTCCATGCATGATTTAAACTTCAAGAATCGCGTCGCGGTGATCACGGGTGCCGGCAGGGGGCTCGGGCGCGCCTACGCGATTTTACTTGCGTCGAAGGGTGCGAAGATCGTCGTCAACGATCCAGGC
>DATJOH010000497.1:0-2151 GCA_035507235.1 Acetobacteraceae bacterium | reverse complement strand
TGACGGCTTCACCGGTGTGGCGCTTGCCGCGTTCGCCAAGCGGAGCCTTGATCCGGCATGCAAAGTTGTCAGCGATGGCTTAAGTTGTTTCAATGCCGTCGAGCAAATCGGGTGCGCCCACGAGGTCGTCAAGACAGGCAGCGGGCCGCACGCCGCGCGAACTCCCTCCTTCCGATGGGTCAATACGGCGCTGGGCAACATCAAATCCGCGCTGAACGGAACATACCGCTCAATTAGCAGCAAGCACGTGCCGCGTTATCTGGCGGAATTTGAATATCGTTTCAATCGCCGCTTTGACCTCAAGGCGATGATTCCGCGCCTGACCTGGGCCAGCGTCCGAACCCCGCCAATGCCGTACCGACTGCTAAAACTGGCTGAGGTTTATGCCTAACCAAGAAAGACTTTATCAATGGCATCGAACAGCCAGGTCAAATCGGCTTACTGAGACGCCGCTGAAACAGACAGAAGTTTTTTGTTTCGTTTTTTAAAAACCGAAGCTCTTCCTATCTGTGTCGCGGATGCCGTCGCTCTTCGGAGCATGATCGCATCAAGTTGGCGCAGCCGGAAGCGTGGATCATGCGGGAAAACAAAGAGCTAGAGCGCGATTGCGCCCCATAGTCATGGCAACATCAAACAATCGCGCTCTAGTGCCGCATGTAAGTCCACAGGCGAATGAGAAGGATCATGAGCGCCAGCACCGATACGCTCACGATTACAAAAAGCCTGTTCGGCTTGTACTGCCGCCGCATTTCCCTCCGGCCACACTCGCCGCAACATCCATCCGCGGGGTTCAGACCGAGCTGCACACGCGTGGGCGGGCAAAGATAGCCCCGGCGGCGCCATTCCGATTCCGGCAACGGACAGTTCCGGTTGGCCTTTTCCTGCCGCATGATCGCTTTGCGCAAATCACGCGCCAGGATTTTTTTGCCGCAGACGCGGCATTCGTCCACGCCGTACATCCTACCTTACTCCAAACGAATCGAGCGCCCGCGAAACGATCACCTCGCCCGCCTCCTGCACGAAATGACCGGCATCGGCGAGTTCCAGCGGCGGCGGGCAATTGCGTATCTGCCGCCGCAGCGCGCGCATGGCGGGCGCCCCCAATACCGGATCCTGCATGCCGATCACCATGAAACTCTGGCCCTCCCACGCGCTGCCCCACCAGTCCCGCGCCCGCCGCGCGATATCCGCACCCTCTGCGTCCGGCCGGTCGGCGACCAGATTGGGAAAGCAGCGAACCCCCGCCTTGTAGCGCGCATCGGGAAAGGGTGCCGCGTAAGCGGCAGCCTCCGCGTCCGACAGGCCCGGCACCGCACGGCGCAGCAGCCCCGCGACATCCATGTCCGGGTGGCTATTGTTGAACGCCCGCCAGGCAGTGAACCCGTCCCCGAGCGGCACATCGCCGGTCGCGAGCGCCGTGTTCATGACGAGCAGGCGGTTGAATGCGCCTGGCAGCTCCATCGGCAGGGTAAGACCAAGCAGACCGCCCCAGTCCTGGCAAACCAGCAAGGCATTGCGCAGCCGGGCGCGGCGAACGAACGCCATCAGGGTTTCGCGGTGGAAGCCGAACGTATAGGCGGCTTCGTCAACCGGTTTGTCGGAGCGGCCAAACCCGAAAAAATCCGGCGCCAGCACCCGGAAACCGGCGCGGGTGAAGGCCGGAATCATTTTGCGGTAAAGATAACTCCAGGTCGGCTGGCCGTGCAGGCACAGCACAGTGGGCCCATCCGTCGGCCCTTCATCCAGCGTGTGCAGGCGCAGGCCGCCAAAGCCCGGCAGGTCTTCGATCCAGTGCGGCGTGAAAGCATAGCCTGGCAGGTTGGCGAACCGCTCATCCGGTGTGCGCAGCGCTTCCATAGGATCTCCCAAGTCGCGTCCCGCTGCCGCGACGGGCGAGAAATAGGCGTGGCGGGGCAATCCTGGAATGCCGCGCAAAGCTGGCCTGACGCGCTCCGCCGTGCGGCCCAAAGTCGCGAAATGGTGCCGCTGCAACGATCGCGTGGCGCGCACGTTGATCCCCGGGAGGGTCCGCAATGCTACGCGCCGCCGGCTTGCTGCTATTGATGGGCGCTGCCACGACGCCAGCCATGGCGACGCTGACAACGCGGCACCACCACGTCCGGCATCATTATCACCATTATCATCATGCGC
>DATJOH010000496.1:0-4348 GCA_035507235.1 Acetobacteraceae bacterium | reverse complement strand
TTGCGGTGTTCGAAAGTCTGGGGTTTCGCAGCGAGGGCTTGTTACGTGAACAGGTGCAGGATCGCGATGGCAAGCGTCATGACATCGTCATACTGAGCCACGATGTGGCGAAGGTGCTGGGGCAGATGTCGGCGTACGGGGTGACGCGGGCGTTCTAAACTACGGCGCTGTACAGGATGGCAGCCACGCGCGCCTGGATTTCGGGCGGACCGTTGCGTGATGCGGCCTCGAACCAACGCGTGGCTTCCGCCAGATGGCCGGCAGCGAGCAGCATGGTTGCGTGATTGAACTGGCCGCGGAAATACCCCGCTTCCGCCGAGGCACGGTACGCGTCCGCGGCGGCGCGGCGCTTGGGATCGGTGCCCCAGCCTTCCTCGTAGCAGCGGCCCACCAGATTCATGGCGCGCGCGTGGCCCTGTGTCGCGCTCAGGCTGTACCAGCGGAACGCCGCATCACGATCCATCGCGACGCCATTACCATCCAGCAGAAGGTGGCCGAGATTATATTGCGCCCACGCATCGCCGCGTTCGGCGGCGGCGCGGTACCAGCCGGCCGCTTGCGCCATGTCCGGCGCCACGCCCCAGCCGTTTTCATAGCAACGGCCCACCATATTCATAGACTCCGCATCGCCGTCGCGCGCCGCGGTCATGAACCAGCGCCAGGCGGCAGCTTGATCTTTCGCGCAACCGACATTTTCCAGCAGCATGCGGCCGAGCCGCAGTTGCGCCGCCGCAACGCCGTGCTCGGCCGCAATCCTTACCCAGGGCGCCGCGCGCGTGGGATCATCCGCAAGCAATCGCCACAGCATGTCGGGCGACATGCGCGCCAGCGCGTCCAGACTTGGCGCGGCTCGCGCATCGTTGCGCGCGCGGGGACGCGCCGACCGCAGAAGGCGAGTGAGCGTTGCGATTATGCTCACATCTCGGCCCATAGTCGCACCAGGTTATGGTAACATCCGGTCAGCCGCAGCACCGCATCCGACTCCGGCGTGCTGGCCGACAGATCACGAATGGCGCTGTCCATGTCATACAGGATGGCGCGCCGACCGGCATCCCGCACCGCGCTTTGCACCCAAAAGAAGGCGGCCTGGCGAACGCCACGCGTCACCGGCGCCACGTGATGCACGGTATCGGCAGCGTACAGCACCATGTCGCCGGCGGGCAGTTTGATGCTGTGCACGGCATCCGCCTGGCGCACCACCAGTTCGCCGCCATCGTACGCCTCGGGCGCGGCGAGAAACAGGGTCGCCGAGAGATCCGTCCGGATACGATATGGCGTGCCCGGCACGCGGCGCAGCGCATTGTCGATATGGTCGCCGAAAGCCATGCCGGGTGCGTAGCGGTTGAACAGCGGCGGATAAATGCGAAGCGGCAGCGCCGCGCTGAGGAAGTGCGGATTGCTTTCCAGCGCCGCGACGATCATGCGGCCCTGTTCAGCGGCGACCGGGCAGGTTTCCGCGACCTGTTCGTTCGCCTTCACGCGCGCCGATTGCGGCCCCGCGGTCACCCGCCCGTCACGCCAATCCGCGCGCGCCAGGCTTTCGGTGCAGGCAGCAACCTGCGCGGCGGTCAACACCGATGCGATGTGCACAATCACGCGTCAGAACCCGATGCGCGTATTGAAGGTAATCACCCGCCCCTGCCCGGGCACCGCGTGATTTTCGTCCTCGTCGGTATAATACGCCGCCGCGAAATATTTCACATCGGCGATATTCTGAATATTGACCTGCAAGCGGACACCTGGCGCTAGCTGGTAGCCGGCCATGGCATTGAACAGCACGTAGCCTGGAACCCTGACCTTGTTCAGCGTATCGGCGTAACGCTGATCCACGAAATTGGCACCGGCCCCGAACTGCCAGCGATCGCTCGGCTCATAATCGATCCACAGGTTGGCGTTATTACGGGCGACTTCCGGTATTGTCCTGCCGAGTTCCTGTGGAGTGGAGGAAGCGGTAATGACCGGGTCCAGGTAGGTGTAGTTCGCATACAGCTCAACATTATCCGTCAAATAGCCCGACGTGGTCAGTTCGATGCCCTGCACGCGCTGGTGTGAACCCGGCATCTGCTGCAAGGTGGGATCGTCGGGGTCGGAAATCGTAATGTTGGCGGAGTCGATGCGGAACAGCGCCGCGGTGCTTTGCAGCATGCCTTGCAGCCAGCGGAATTTGCCGCCGATCTCATACGTCTCCGCAGTCTGCGGCGGCGGCACGTTGGTAGCCGGCGCGAGCGTGAGATACGAGACCGCCGGATCAAAGGACGTCGTATAAGAAACATAGTAGGTTTGCGTATCCGTCGGCGTGAACACCAGTGACGCTTTCGGCGTCCAGCCATTATCCACCCGATGCGCCGTTTCGCCGCTCACGCTGTCCGAGAAAGTCGTGTCGTAGCGGTCGAACCGCACGCCGAGATCGAGGCTCAGATGCGGCGCGAAGCCGATTCTGTCGGTCAGGTAAACCCCGACCTGGCCCGCTTCGCTATTTGGATGGGCAACGACGGTATTTTGCGCCGGCGCCGTCTCGTTCGCATCGGGCGCGAGCAACCGCGTGGGCGCAATGCCGTCGACTCCTTCGAATTCGTTATCGAAACGGGCGAACCCGGAGGTTTGCCGCCCGGCCTCGAAGCCGGCCACGAGCAGATGCGAGAGCCACCCGGTATCGAACCGCGCCGTGAGATCAGTATGGTCGGTGAGGTAGGTTTGCAGCCCCTCGCTGCTGGGCCGATCGCGATAGACCAGGATATCGGCGAGCGGCGTGCCCGGGGCCGGCGCGCCGCCCGCGAAGTCGCTCGCGTAAATCGGCGCCGTCACGCGGTAGTTGGACCAGTAGCTACCGTAGCGAAAACTGTTGCTGAGCGCGATATTGTCGTTGAATTCGTGCCGCAGCGTGGCGGTCACGATATCGACCTGGGTTTGCGATACGTCCACATTCTTGAGACCGTAATACAGGCTGCGATTGACCGGTGCCGGCGCGCCGAACAGGAAGGGAATCCCGTAATCGGGCACATTATTCTCTTCCTGGTGAAAATAGCTCAGCGTGAAACTGGTGGGCGTATTGAGGCCAAGGGAGAGCGAGGGCGCCGCGCCCCAGCGCCGTTGCCGCACATAGTCGCGATCGGCAACGTTCGTTGTCTCGCCCATCAGATTGAGCCTTACGGCGGCGTTCGGACCCACCGGCTCGTTCACATCCAACGTGCCCCGCGCTTCATCGTTGGTGCCGGTCTCCACGGTCAGCGTGCGCAGCGGCGCCAGGGTCGGTTGCTTGCTCGCCTGGTTGACCGCGCCGCCGGCCGGCCCGTTGCCGAACAGCAGCGATGCCGGCCCCTGGATGACGCTCACACCCTCCGTGTCGAAATTGTCGCGCGTGTAGGAGCCCGGATCACGAATGCCATCGAGGAAAAATCCGTCAATGGCGCTGAAACCGCGGAGGTTAACATTATCGCCGTGCGCCCCGCCCTCGCCGGAATTGAGCGTCACGCCGGGCGCGTAGCGCAGCGCGTCCTGCAGGCTAGTGGCCGCCTGCTGCTTCATCTGCGCCGACGAAATGACGTCGATCGTCTGCGGCGTTTTCTGGACGGTTTCCGGCAGCTTGGCGAGACCGGTCGGCGCGGGACGCGCAGTGACCGTCACGGTCTCCTGGGTTGGTGGCGTCGGCGTCGACACGGCCTGGGCGTTGGCCGTGGAAGCGAGGGCCGAACCGGCGGCGCACAGTCCGGCCACGTCGAGGGCCTCGCGCCATGAGGACGGCGCGAGGCGGGTGAGAACGGTGTGCATATCGGAGGGGCGGCGGTGCATGTCGGTTCCAGAAACGCGCCCGGTGCGGGCGCGCCAACCGATTTAGCGCGGGGTAGTCGCAATTGCAACTCATTCGCATCTGCTTAACCGGAGGCGTCGCCGCCGCGGTCCTTGATCTGCCGCAAGGCGTCAATTGCTTCGGCCACGCCAAACTGTCGTCCGACGCAGGAGACCGCTATGTACGATGGCACGCATGCCGAGGCCGCGCCCGCGCGCCTGCTCGCGCGCACCGAATTCGAGCAGGCGCTGCGCGCCATCGGCAATCGGCAATATCACGATCTGCACCCATTCCATAAGCTGCTCCACGGCGGCAAGCTGAACCGCGGCCAGGTGCAGGCCTGGGCGCTCAATCGTTTCTATTATCAGATCAACATCCCACGGAAGGATCTCACGCTGATGTCGCGCGTGGAAGATCCGGCGCTGCGCCGGGCCTGGCTGCAGCGCGTGCTGGATCATGACGGGCTTGGCGATGACGGCACCGAGACCAAAATCGGCGGCATCGAACGCTGGCTACGCCTCACCGATGGCCTGGGCCTGGATCGCGACTACGTAAAATCGC
>DATJOH010000495.1:0-4845 GCA_035507235.1 Acetobacteraceae bacterium | reverse complement strand
GTTCGCGGCCGCCTTCAAGGGTGAACTCGATGCCTGGCGGCGCGACGGCAAGATCCGCAAATTATGGGCAAGCGATGCCGCGTTGTGGACCGGCGCCGACGAGGCGAAATGGACGGGATGGCTCTCCATCGTGGAGCAGGGCCTGGCGGAAGCGCCGGCGTTGCAGGCCTTCGCCGACGGCATAAAGGCCGAGAAATTCGCCGATGTCGTCTTGCTCGGCATGGGCGGTTCCAGCCTCGGTCCGGAAGTGATGGCCGACATCTTCGGCGGGGACTTGGGAAAATCCCCACGCTTCCACATCCTCGACAGCACCGATCCGGCGCAGGTGGCGACATTACGATCTAGCATCGATGTCGCGAAGACGCTCTTCATCGTCTCCTCGAAATCCGGCAGTACGCTGGAACCGAACATTTTCATGGCGTATTTCCTGGCCGAGGCCGAAAAAACACTCGGCAAGGCGGCAGCCGCGCGGCATTTCGTCGCGGTCACGGACCCCGGCTCCGCTCTGGAAGCGGAGGCAAAAAACCTTGGCTTCCGCCACATATTCCACGGCGTGAAATCGATCGGTGGGCGCTACTCGGTGCTCTCCAATTTTGGCCTGGTGCCGGCGGCGGCGATCGGCATCGATATCACAAAATTCCTGGAAACCACGCAGCGCATGGTCCGCTCCTGCGCGGACGATGTGCCGCCCGCGGAAAACCCTGGCGTGCAGCTTGGCGTGGCGCTCGGCGTTGCCGCGAAGTCATTTCACCGCGATAAGGTGACGATACTTGCTTCGCCTTCGCTCGCGCCGCTCGGCGCCTGGCTTGAGCAATTGCTGGCCGAAAGCACCGGCAAGAAGGGCAGTGGCCTGGTGCCGGTGGATGGCGAGCCGCTCGGCGCCCCGGATCGCTACGGCAAGGACCGGTTCTTCGCCTATGTTGAGCATGCGGGCCAGGCGGATCCCGCGCAGCGCGACGCCGTCGCCGCGCTGGCAAAAGCAGGCCATCCGGTCGCCACGATCATCGTGAAGGATGCTTGGCATGTCGGGCAGGAATTCTTCCGATGGGAGATCGCGACGGCCGTTGCAGGCTCCGTTATCGGCATCGATCCCTTCGACCAGCCGGACGTCGAGGCCAGCAAGATCAAGACGCGCACCCTGACAAAAGCCTACGAGGAGGATGGCAGGCTGCCGCAGGAGGAGCCGATCTTCCGTGAAAACGGCATCGCGCTGTTTGCCGACCAGGCGAATGCCGAAGCGTTGGGCCGGCACAACGATATTGGCGGCTACATGAAATCGCATCTGGGGCGCGTCGGTGCCGGCGATTACGTCGCGCTGCTCGCCTATATCGAACGCAACGCGCCGCATGCGCGCGCACTGACCGACATGCGCACCACGTTACGAAACCGCACGCGCGCAGCGACCTGCGTCGGGTTTGGCCCCCGTTTCTTGCACTCCACTGGCCAGGCCTACAAAGGCGGCCCCAACAGCGGCGTGTTTCTGCAAATCACCTGTGACGATCCAGAGGACATTGCAATTCCCGGTCACAGCTTCACGTTCGGCGTCGTCAAAGCGGCGCAGGCGCGTGGCGACCTCGGGGTGCTGCAGGAGCGTGGCCGTCGCGCGCTACGCGTCCATCTGCATGATGTAACGGCGGGATTGGCCGAACTCGCACGCGCCGTCGACACGGCGCTTGCCAACACGCAACAATAGGAGCCGCACGCATGGGTGACCGCCGCACGCAAACGCTTGGCATCATCGGCCTTGGCCGCATGGGTGCGGGCATCGCCCGCCGCCTGATGCGCGCCGGCCATCGCTGTGTCGTTTTCGACAAGAGCGATAAGACCGTGGCGGAACTGGCCAAGGACGGCGCCGAGGGCGTGCGCTCCTTGCAGGAGCTTCCCGCGGCGCTCGGCGAAAAGCCGCGTGCCGTCTGGGTCATGCTGCCCTCCGGCCATATCACGGAAGATACAGTTGCCGAACTTTCGCGCATATTGGAGGCCGGCGACATTATCATCGATGGCGGCAATTCCTACTACAAGGACGACATACGTCGCGCCGGCATGTTGCGCCCCCGCGGCATTCATTACGTCGATGTCGGCACATCCGGCGGCGTCTGGGGCCTGGAGCGCGGCTACTGCATGATGATCGGCGGCGAAAAGGCAGCGGTCGATCATCTCGACCCGATTTTCGACACACTGGCGCCCGGCCTCGGCACCATACCGCGCACCACGGGCCGGGACGGCATGGATACCCGCGCCGAGCGCGGCTACATTCACGCGGGCCCGAACGGCGCCGGGCATTTCGTCAAGATGGTGCATAACGGCATCGAATACGGCCTTATGCAGGCCTATGGCGAAGGCTTCGACATATTGAAAAACAAGAATTCGGAAAAGCTGCCCGAAGGCGAGCGTTACGACCTGAATCTGCCGGACGTTGCCGAAGTGTGGCGCCGCGGCAGCGTCATTTCCTCCTGGCTGCTCGATCTCTCCGCCGCCGCGCTTGCCGCGAAACCTACGCTGGACGGTTTCTCCGGCTATGTCGATGATAGCGGCGAAGGCCGTTGGACGATTGAGGCCGCGATAGAGGAGTCCGTGCCGGTCAACGTGCTTTCGAACGCGCTCTACACCCGCTTCCGCTCCCGCGAGCAACATAGTTTCGCGGAAAAAATGCTGTCGGCCATGCGTTTCGGCTTTGGTGGCCACACCGAAGGCATGCTGGAAGGTGGCGTGCCGGGCGAAACGCCGGGCGCTCCCGTTCATCGCGCCGCGGAGTAAGCCATGCCAGACGATCAGCGCGCGCCCGCCCGCACCGAAAACGCCTTAGTCCATGCGCCGAAGCGCCATCCCGCCCCGCCCGGCGAGGACTGCGCCATTGTCATCTTCGGTGCCTTTGGTGATCTCACCAAGCGACTTGTCATGCCGGCGCTCTATAATCTCGCCCGCACGGACATGCTGCCGGATAATTTTGCCTTCATCGGCGTCGATCTTGCCGAAGGTAGCGCGGAAAGCTGGGCCAAGCACCTGCGAACCATGCTCGACAGCTTCGTCGGCAATGCCAATTCCGAATTCAACATCGATTCTATCGACGACGAACTATGGTCCGATCTCGCAAGCCGCATGTCCTACGTCCGCGGCGACATCACCAAACCCGATCTCTACAAAGAGTTGTCGCAAACCCTCGACAAGTCGGCAAAGGACCACAAAACGGGCAGTAATATTCTGTTCTACCTGGCGATCGCCGACCGGTTCTTCGGCGACGTAATAGACCGGCTTGGCGAAGCCGGCCTGGTGGACCAGAAACCCGACGCGGATGGGAAGCCCAGTTACTGGCGGCGGGTGGTGATCGAAAAACCCTTCGGACATGATTTGCAATCGGCGAAGGATCTGAACACCCGCATTTTGCGTACGCTGCAGGAAGATCAGATTTTCCGCATCGACCATTTCCTCGGCAAGGAGACGGTGCAAAGCATCATGGCGTTGCGATTCGCCAACGGCCTCTACGAGCCCTTATGGAACCGAGATCGCATCGATCATATACAGATCACCGCGGCGGAAACGGTAGGCGTGGAAGGCCGCGGCAAATTCTATGAAGTGACGGGCGCGCTGCGCGACATGGTGCCGAACCACGTGTTCAGTCTGCTCGCCATGGTCGCCATGGAACCGCCGACGAAGTTCGATGCCGCCAGCATACGTAACCGCAAGGCGGAAGTGTTTGCCGCCATGCCGCCGGTGAAGCCGGAAAACGTTGTTTACGGCCAGTACGGCGCCGGCGAAGTTCTTGGCCAGGAGGCGAAACCCTACCGCGAAGAACCGAACGTCAATCCGGACTCAAATATCGAAACCTATGTTGCCCTGCGCGTCGAAATCGACAATTGGCGCTGGGCTGGCGTGCCGTTCTTCCTACGCACCGGCAAGCATTTGGGCGATCGCGTTACCGAAATAGCCGTGCGCTTTAAATGCGCGCCGCTGACGCCGTTCGCCAACACCATGGTGAACGAAATGCACCCGAACTGGCTTGTCATTCGCCTGCAGCCAGCCGCCGGGATTTCGCTGCAATCGAACATCAAACGTCCCGGACCGGCCGTGCAACTGGCCACCGTGCAACTCGCCTTTACCTACGATGACTGGTTCCCCAAAGAACCCAATGTCGGCTACGAAACCCTGATCCACGATGTAATTTGCGGCGATGCCACGCTGTTCAACCGCGCCGACATGGTGGAGGAAGCCTGGCGCGTCGTTGAACCCGCCCTGAAACAGGACAAGTCGGACATTTCGATTTACCCGTCGGGCAGCGCCGGCCCGGAGGCAGCAGACGCATTGGTCGCGCGGCATAACGTCACGTGGCTGCCACTGCCGCAATCGCGAACCGTGCCGGAACAAGGACGACGCTGATGGACTCTCCCGCGCAAATCCGCCTGCTGATCGCCGATGTCGACGGCACGCTCGTCACGCAGGAGAAAGTTCTTACCGATCAGGCCGTCGCAGCCGTGCAGGATTTGCATCGTGCCGGCATCCGGTTCGTCGTCACCAGCGGCCGGCCACCACGCGGCATGCGCATGTTGATAGATGCCTTGGCGCTCAGGTGCCCGCTCGCCGGATTCAATGGTGGCGCCTACACGCATCCCGACCTCACCACGATCGAAACGCGCTCCCTGTCGCCGGATGCGGCGCGTATTGCGCTGGATGCCGTGCTGAATGCTGGCATCGATGCCTGGGTGTACACCGCCGATGAATGGTTCGCACGCGATCCGGATGCACCGCACGCCCGGCGCGAAGCCAGCACCGTCGAATTCGAGGCAACCATCGTCCCTGAATTCACCGATGATCACCTCGCTCAGGTGGTCAAGATTGTCGGTATCAGCG
>DATJOH010000494.1:0-8739 GCA_035507235.1 Acetobacteraceae bacterium | reverse complement strand
ACCCGTTAGCCTGTGGGCACCGGGCGTGGCGGCATAGCCACGGCGCAGGGGCCGCCTAAGATGGCGACGAACGCGTTTGCGGTGCGTGGCGACATGATTTCGCCCTCCCTCTCAGCGCCCAGATTGGGCCTGCCCGCCCCTGCCGGCAGCGAATTAACCCTATTGCGCCCACTTAGAACAAACAGTAAACAAATGGTTAATGGCACCCCGCGCCACACGAGAACAAAAAGTGATTCGCCCGACTCCAAACGCTTGCGGCACGGGGACAGGACGTGCAAGGTGGCAGGACAATCTTAACGGGAAGTTTCGGCGGGCCGATCGCCTGCCGGTTGTAGCGGGTTGGCGCGCGGATTGGCAATTTCGGAACCAGGAGAGAGTGCATGGAGAAGAACAAGGCCCTTGATGCGGCGCTGAGCCAGATCGAGCGGGCGTTCGGCAAGGGCTCGATCATGCGCATGGGATCGCGCGGTGTCGACGAGCAGATCGAGGTGATCCCCTCCGGCTCGCTGAGCCTCGACCTGGCACTCGGCATCGGCGGCCTGCCCCGCGGTCGCGTGGTGGAAATTTTCGGCCCGGAAAGTTCCGGCAAGACCACACTGGCGCTCCACGCCATCGCCGAGGCGCAAAAACGCGGTGGCACCTGCGCCTTCATCGACGCGGAACATGCGCTGGATCCCACCTATGCGCGCAAGCTCGGCGTGGACGTCGATAATCTGCTCATCAGCCAGCCGGACGCCGGCGAGCAGGCGCTGGAAATCTGCGACACGCTGGTGCGCTCGGGCGCCGTCGATGTGGTGGTGATCGACAGCGTGGCCGCCCTGGTGCCGCGCGCCGAACTGGAAGGCGAAATGGGCGACAGCCATGTCGGCCTGCACGCCCGCCTGATGAGCCAGGCGTTGCGCAAGCTCACCGGTTCGGTATCGAAAAGCAACACGATGCTGATCTTCCTCAATCAGATACGCCTGAAAATCGGCGTCATGTTCGGCAATCCGGAAACCACCACCGGCGGCAATGCGCTGAAATTCTACGCCTCCGTGCGCATGGAAATCCGCCGCATCGGCTCGATCAAGGATCGCGAGAACGTCACCGGCAACCAGACGCGGGTGAAGGTGGTGAAAAACAAGCTCGCGCCGCCGTTCCGCGAAGTGGAATTCGACATCATGTATGGCGAGGGCATCAGCAAGGTCGGCGAACTCGTCGATCTCGGCGTGAAGGCCGGCGTCGTCGAAAAATCCGGCGCCTGGTTCAGTTGCGACAGCCAGCGCATCGGCCAGGGCCGCGAGAACGCGAAACAATTCCTCCGCGACCACAAGGACATGGCCGACAGCATCGAACGCCGCATCCGCGAACAGGCCGGCGTGGTCGCCGACAGCCTGCTGGTCGCGGCGACGGCGGACGAAGAAAGGGAAGCCGTGGATTAAAGAAAGATTCTTCTTTCTTGAAAGAAAGAAGCAAAGAACTTTTGCTCATTGGCATTGGCCGTGTATCTACCCGCCGCCAGCACCAACAGATAAAAGTCTTTTTGCTTCTTTTTCTTCAGAAAAAGAAGAATCTTCCTTCCCCTAAACCGGCAAAGTCACAATCGCCCTGGCGCCCCCGCCCGCCCGATTCGCCAGCACAACATCCCCCCCATGCGCGCGAAATATGTTACGCGCGATCGGCAGCCCCAGCCCGGTGCCGCCCGTTTCGCGGTTGCGGCTATCCTCCACGCGGTAGAACGGGTCGAACACGCGTTCCAACTGGTCTGGCGGCAGGCCGGGACCGTCATCCTCTACCGTTATCGTTGCAATACCGGCCTCCGGCGCTGTTAGCGCCACGCGCGCCGCGCCGCCATATTTCACGGCATTGCCGACGAGATTGGCGAAGGCCCGTTTCAGCGCCACCGGCCGCCCGCGCAGGGTGACGCGCGCGTCGCCGGAAAACGCCAGCGCGTCGGCGGCATCCGGCCGCGCGTCCGCCATTTCATCCAGGATCGTCCGCAGCAGCGCGCCCAGATCCATGGCGACCGCCGGCTCGGTATCCGCGGTATCGCGCCCGAACGCGAGCGTTGCCGACACCATGGTGTCCAGCTCATCGAGATCGGCGAGGAACTTGGTGCGCAATTCGTCATCATCGATGAATTCGGCGCGCAATTTCAGGCGCGTGATCGGGGTGCGCAAATCGTGTCCGATAGCGGTCAAAAGAAAGGTCCTGTCGCGCACGAAGCGCCGTATCCGGCTCGCCATCGTGTTGAACGCCTGGGCCGCGAGCGCGACCTCATCAGGGCCATCCTCCGGCAAGGGCGGCGCATTCACGTCCCGCCCCAGCCGTTCCGCGGCCTTCGCCAAGGTGGCCACCGGTGCCGTCAGCCGCTGCACCGCCCAAAAGCTCAGCAGCGCGGCGACCAAGGTCATCAGCCCAAACGCCAGCAAAAACGCCGGCGAATGCCACGGCCGCGGCGGCGGCACCGTCACAACCAGGTTCAGCCACCCAGCGTCCGGCAGCTTGTAGCCGATGGTGACGGAGCCATCCCACGGCATGCCGCGCATCTGCACATCGCGCGGCCGGTTGATCGGCCGCACCGCCACCAGCGACATGCTGACGCGAATGATCCGCGCCAGGTCCTGCGGCGTCACGTCCTCCGGCTGCAGCGGCGGATCGGTCCCGAGCGTCGCCTGTATTTCCGGCCCCAGATCGAGATCCTTCAGCGCCGCTTGCCGCTCCGGGATCGAAGTGGCGACAATCGAGCGGTAAATCCCCATGGCGCGCACGCCGATATTGCGCAGTTCCGCCTCGTGCTGCAGCTCAATCCGGTCGGCGGCGTGAATGGTGAGCCCCGCCGCCTGCACCATGGCGAGGCCAACCAGCAGCGTCAGCAGCGTGCGCGCCGCCAGGCTGCTGGGCCAGAATTTGATGCGTGCCTTGGCCCGCGGTTCGGCCGGCGCGTCCGGAGTCATGAGCATGATGTGCCGCTTGTAGCCGCAAAACGAGACGAAGGGATGGCCCTAAGCGTTACGAAGCCAACACCCGCTTGCCTTCGCGCCGCTAAAAGCCGATCGATGTAAGCCGTGGAACCCGTTGGCTTTAACCCGCTATCCGCGCGCGCGGCGCTGGCCCTGCTGCTGCTGGCCGCTTTCCCGTGCGCCGCGCGGGCGGGCGCGCATGTCGCGCTTGTCATTGGCAACGGCACCTACACGTCCCTGCCGCCGCTCCCCGGCTGCGCCGCGTCCGCCCACACGGTCGCCGCGTCCCTGCGGCGCGCCGGCTTCGACGTCACCGCCAAGGAGGACATGAGCAACGGCGAAATGGGGGCGGCGATCGCCTCCCTTGCCGGCAACGCCGCCGGCGCCGACGCGGCGGTGCTTTACGTTTGCGGCTACACGCTCGGCTATCAGGCGCGGGATTTCCTGCTGCCGGCATCGGCCAACATCGAAAACCAGGGCGACGCCCTCACGCAAGGCATTGCCGCGAAATCGGTGCTGGAAGCGCTGGCCAAATCAGGGGCCAAGGCGCCCCTGGCGATATTCGACCTGGTGGCGGCGCCGAAGGGACCGGAATCGCATTACGATGCGCTGTTGCCGGCCGGCGCGTTCGGCATGGTGGCGGCGGTAAGCGACGGCGTGCCGCCGGAAGGCGCCAGCGCCCTCGCGGCCGCCGTGGCAACCGTGCTCGAAAAACCGCAGCTCAGCCTCGCCGACGCGGTGCACGGCATCGCGGCCGGCGCCAGCAGCGGGCGCACCGTGAGCACGTCCCTGCCCGCTTCGCCCGCCTGGCTGGTCGGCGGCCCCGCGGCAACGCCGCCCGCGACGCCGCCCGCACCTTCGGCCGCCGCGGCCACGCCGGCGGCCCTGCCGGACGAAGCGCACATGACGGATACGGACCGCCGCCGCGTGCAGGCCGCGCTGCTGAAACTCGGCTATTACGACAGGCAGGCGGACGGCATTTTCGGGCCGGATACGCGCGCCGCCATACGGCGCTTCCAGCACGAAATTGGCGATACGATGACAGGCGAAATCACGCCGGCGGAGTCGGCGCGGCTGCTGGCAACCGCGCATTAGCCGGGGTTCGGGGGCGAAACATGGGGCTGCGCGCGAAATTCAACCTGGTAATGCTGGTGGCCTTCGTGGTCGGCCTGGGCCTGGCCGGCGCCCTCACCTATCGCCTGCTGCAGGATAATGCCCGGCGCGAAGTGCTGGGCGAGGCCGCCATCATGATCGGCCAGGCCGCCACCATCAGCCACTACACCGACCACGAAATCGCCCCGCTGCTGGCCGACCAGTTGAAATTGCGCTTCCTGCCGCAAACCATTCCGTTCTGGGCGGCAAAAACCAATTTCCGCGCCCTGCAGAAGCAATTTCCCGATTACAGCCTGAGCGAACTTGCCACCAACCCGACCAATCCGGACGATCGCCCGACCGACTGGCAGGCCGATATCATCGACCTGTTCCGCCACGACCCGTCGCTCAAGGAATTCATCAGCCAGCGCGACAGCCCCACCGGCCCGATCCTTTCGGTCTCCCACCCGATCCGCGTGAACGATCCGTCCTGCCTCACCTGCCATTCCACCCCCGCCGCGGCGCCCGCCAGCATGGTGGATCTGTATGGCTCCGCGAACGGTTTCGGCTGGAAGCCGAACGATGTCGTCGGCGCGGAAATCGTTTCCGTGCCCATGCGCGTCGCCCTCGATCGCGCCTGGCGGGCGTTCGAAGTGGTGATGGCGAACCTCGCCGGCGTGTTCCTGCTGATGATCGTGCTGCTGAACGTGTTGTTGCAATATGTGATCGTACGCCCCGTGCGGAAAATTGCCGCGGCCGCCAGCGAAGTGAGCCTGGGCAATCTGAACGCGCCCGAATTCGACGTGCGCGGCAAGGACGAAATCGCCTCGCTCGCGGAATCCTTCAACCGTATGCGGCGAAGCCTGGCCAATGCCCTCAAACTCCTCGAAGGCTAAACAGACAAAAGTTTTTTGGTTCTTTTTTTCAAAAAAGAACTTCTTTCTTGAAAGAAAGAAGCAAAGAACTTTTGCTCTTTTGCCCGCATGACGCCGGATATTTCCCATATCGGGCGGTATCGTGTCGATACGGTGCTGGGGCGTGGCGCCATGGGCGTGGTGTATCGCGCGCACGATCCGGACATCGATCGCGCCGTGGCCATCAAGCTCATCCGCGCGGATTTGCTGGATGGCGAGGATCGCGCCAATTACGTCGCGCGCTTCCGGCGCGAGGCGCAGGCCGCCGCCCGCTGCATGCATCCCAATGTCGTCACGATCTTCGATTTCGCGACGCATGAGGGAAATCCCTTCCTCGCCATGGAATTCATCGATGGCGTCAGCCTCGCCCGCGCCCGCCCGCGCGGCACCAGGCTCGGCGCCGACGATGCGGCATTCCTGATCCTGCAAGTGCTCGATGCGCTCGGCGCGGCGCATGCCATGGGCGTGGTGCACCGGGATATCAAACCGGCGAATATCCTGCTGGTCGGCGGCAACCGCGTGAAGGTCACGGATTTCGGCATATCGCGCCTGGAAAATGCCGGCCTGACGCAGGCCGGCGAGGCAATCGGCACGCCAAGCTACATGTCGCCCGAACAATGCCGCGGCGACCCGGTCGATGCGCGCAGCGATCTGTTTTCCGCCGGCGCCGTGCTTTACGAAATGCTGGCGGGCGATCGCCCCTTCGCCGGCCCGACCATCACCGAAGTGATGCAGAAACTGCTGCACGATCCGCCGCCCGATCTGGCCACGCGCGGCGTCATGATTTCGCCCGCGCTGCAAGGCGTGCTGGACCGCGCCCTCGCCAAAGCGCCGCAGGATCGTTTCACCAGTGCCGCCGAGATGGCGGCGGCGCTGCGCCAGGCAGTGGCAACCGATACGGCACCGGAAGATCGCACCATCATCCTCCCAGTCGCATCCGCGCCGGCGTCGACCACGCCCGGCCCGGGCTCCGCCACCGGTTCTACCGCCACCGGCGGCTTCGATCGCGAATTGCTCGGCACGCTCGAGCGAAAACTCGCCCAATATGTCGGCCCGATCGCCCACTACCTGGTGCAGAACGCCGTGCGCGACGCCGACAATCCCGAAACCCTGCTAGCCACCCTCGCCGGCAATATCGAAAACCCCGCCGACCGCGCCTCCTTCCGCGCCGCCGCCGCGCAACTCCGCGCCCCCACCCTCTCCATGACCTCGCTCGGCATCGGTCCCGCCGAACGCGAAACCGCCGAAAAAGCCCTCGCCCACTTCATCGGCCCCGTCGCCCGCGTGCTGGTAAAACGCGAATCCACCCGCGCCGTTTCGGTATCCGATCTATGGCAGCGCCTCGCCGCTCACATTGAAAAAGAATCGGACCGCACTGATTTTCTGCGCCGGCGCTCGTGAGCGCGCCTCCGGCGGCCGGGGCTCCGCCCCTGGACCCCGCTGGGGCCTTAGGCCCCAGACCCCGATCTGTTTCTCAATGTTCCCAGCCCTAAATGTAAATCGTTGAAATTATTTAGATTTCTACTCAACAGGTCGTGGCCAGCGTTGAAACTAGCAGCTAACCCGCTTATACACATAAGCTGATAAACGCCTGCAAAGGTCATGCATGTCCGCCGACACCATCCGCTGGACCGTCTCTGTGTCGAAGGACACGGGCATCGCCGTCCGTAGTTTCCTCGCACAACGCGGCATGAAAAAGGGCGACCTCTCGAAATTCATTGAGGAAGCCGTGAAATGGCGCGTGCTCGACCAAACTATCGCCGAAGCCCGCAGCAAATTCGCCGATTTGCCGGCCGAGGAGCTTGAGGGCCTTCTGGGCGAGGCAACTGCGGCCTCCCGGACACCGCACCGTCGCAAATCCGGCTAACTGGTGCGGCTCGTAACCGACACGAATTGTCTTATCAGCGCCCTCCTCGCCGGCACGCCATTCCCCGCACAATAGATCGCGCTGCGGCGCCCCCGTACAAACCTTCGGCAGTCAATAATATTGCGATGCCGCATGGGTCGAAGCTCACGGGCTTATCTTGAAAATCGTTCCTTGATTGTTGGCGCCACCATATTGCGTCGTGCCATAGAAACTACCGCCCACACGAATCAGGCCCGGGCTCGGGTATGTGCCACCTGTATGGTCGTTAAAGCTAAACTCGGATTTGATCTTGTTGTAGCCAGTTAAACGTGCTTTGAATATGGTGCCGGCTCCGCCGGAGCCCCCGGCTTGCGCGGTGCCGTAGAGAAATTTGCCTTTCGATATAAGATTGCCGATTGCGTCGCGACCCTGATTACCAAAATAACCGACGGCGGCGATCTTTCCGCTGGTGGTTAGGGAATAAAGCACCCCTTTGCCACCCGCCTCGTGGTGGCCAGCGCCCCCGCCTTCTTGTGTGGTGCCGTACAGAACACCGTCAACTGGCAGCAACGTTCCCCAGGGAAAAGACGCGCCTTTCGGACCTGGAAAATCATATAGCGTTTTGAAGCTGCCATCGACTGTAACGGAGAACGCTGTGCCGGATCCGTCCAGGGTAGTACCGTACAGCACGCCATTCATGGCAGCTAGAGCTGTGCGAGGACTGCCACCGTCTCCGGCTCCCGTTCCAAGCGAATAGATGACAGTTTCTACTCCGGCCGGCGTTATCGAAAAAACTGTACCCCGACTCTTCGACCCACCACCTGAGGTCGTGCCGTACATCGTCCCATTCAGCTCAATTAACGGGCCGGCGGGCCCTATTCCATCGCCACTAGTGCTACCGAAGGAATGGAGAATCCTATATTTCCCGTCGCGCGTTATCTCGAATACGGTGCCGCCATATTCGGACCCCCCATTTAACGAAGTTCCGTAGAGCTTTCCATTCGAATAAAGCAACGGCCCCTCTGGTTCGATCACATCAGGATATCCAGAGAACGAGTATAGAACCTTATAAGTCCCGCCCTCGGTAAGCGAAAACACGGTTCCGTAGCCATACTGCCCGCCGCCAGCAGTTGTTCCGTAAAACACACTGCCCACTTTGGTCAATCCGGCCAGCGGCCCAAAGCCGCTCGCATTTGAGAAGCTGTAAATGACAGTTTCCGTGGCCGCGGCTAGGGAAGGCAACGGAACCCCGAGGCCGCAGACCCCAATCATCACATTACACCAAAACCGAGAGTTCCTCATGACGTCCCCTTACGATGCCCAGCGCTTTTCTCGACTAGCGTAGCAGATTTGATGCGAATGCGACGTAGCAAATTTAGGTCCAAATCTGACGCGCAAACCTGCCACACTGAAAATTTCGCGCCATCTCTGGATTAGGATGCCCTGCGTGAAGCCCTCGGCCACGCACCGCCTGGTCGTATCGATGCGCGCCCCTGCTCATAAGGGCATAGGTGGCAGTTCACGGACTTATCTTGAAAATCGCTCCTTGATTGTTTGCGCCACCATATTGCGTTGTACCGTAGAAACTATCGCCCACACGAATCAGGCCCGGGTTCGGCATTGTGCCACCTGTATGGTCGTTGAAGCTAAACTCGGATTTGATTTTATTGTCGCCATCTAAACGCGCTTTGAATATGGTGCCGGCTCCGCCGGATCCCCCGGCTTGCGCGGTGCCGTAGAGGAACTTACCTTTAGATATCAGATTGCCGACGGGATCGCGGCCCTGATTACCGAAATAACCCACTGCGGCGACGTGCCCATCAGCGGTTAAGGAATAAAGTACTCCTTTTCCGCCCGCCTGGTGATGGCCGGCCCCCCCGCCTTCTTGTGTAGTGCCATAGAGAACACCGTCAACTGGCAGCAACGCTCCCCACGGGCAAGCCGC
>DATJOH010000493.1:0-7169 GCA_035507235.1 Acetobacteraceae bacterium | reverse complement strand
CGCCGCGGCCAGCAGAATCAAGCCGGCGACATAACCGTCGATCATGCCGGCCGGCAGGAACGGCCGAAAAACATGATCGATGAAAATCCAGGCGAGCAGCGCCATTGAAAAAGGCTTGACAAGCCAGTTCACACCTACCGTTGTTGCGATACCACGCCAATGACTCTTGACCTGCGCGAGCGCCGCGGGATCAATCTTCAACAGCATTGGAATGATCATGAGCCAGACAAGAACGGCCACGGGCAGATTTATGTGCGCGACGGTGGCAGTGCCGAGTAGATGGAATACGCCGGGCGCGGCCTGGCCGAGGCCGATGCCGGCAACGATGCAGAGCGCCACCCACAGCGTCAGATAGCGCTCGAAATTGCCCATTAATGGCGCTTTGCCTGTGGCGACCGGAAGGGTTGCCTCACTCATGGAGTCGGTTCCTTCGCGACGCGCTGCGGCTGGGGCAAAATATCGAGCACCGTCTCAGACGGCCGGCAAAGCTTGACGCCGAGGGGCGTCACCACGATCGGACGGTTGATCAGAATCGGGTGTGCCATCATGGCATCGATCAAATCAGCGTCCGTGATGGCTGGATTGTCGAGGTCCAATTCGGCAAACGGCGTTCCCTTGCGGCGAAGTAACGCGCGCGCGGAAATTCCCATGCGGCCAATCAAGCTTGTCAGTTCGTCGCGCGGCGGCGGCGTCTTCAGATACTCGATGATAATCGGCTCCTCACCAGAGTTGCGGATCAGCGCGAGCACGTTGCGCGAGGTGCCGCAATCGGGATTGTGGTAGATCGTAATGCTCACGAGGCTTGATCCTCGGTAAGGTCCATCCGCACGCGGCCGATTTCTACCACTTTGCTGGTGAGCGCCATGCGATCGAGAGAGGCGAATGGCAGGGCAATGAAAATCTTGATCCGTTGCTCCAGGCTGCGGAACGTTTCACGAAACGCCTGCCATTGGGCGATGTCGCCCTCGACGGACACGGGATCGGGCATGCCCCAGTGAGCGGTGACAGGCTGGCCCGGCCACACGGGACAGATTTCGCCGGCCGCCTGGTCACAGACGGTAAAGACAAAATCCATCATGGCTGCGCCAGGCGTCGCGAACTCATCCCAGCTTTTGCTTCGCAATCCCTGCGTCGGCAGCCCGAGGTCGCGCAGGAGCTTGAGCGCGATCGGATGAACGCTGCCCCGCGGATGGCTGCCGGCGCTAAAGCCGCGAAAACGCCCCTGACCCCAATGGTTGATTAGCGATTCGGCGAGAATGCTACGCGCCGAGTTGCCCGTGCAGAGAAACAGCAAATTGAAGGGCGCGCGCGTCATTGCGCTGGCTGTTGTTGAGGGGCGCAACAGGCCCCGGGTGCTTGGACGGCTTCGCGCGACGGCACCAAGCCGCCGGATGCTGTTCGCACCGTCCCAAGGTCGGCCTGGTCCCCATAGACAGCGCTTTCGCCCGTGGTGAGGAAGGTTTCCCAGGATAGGCCTTGCGGATCGGTGATCCATGCCTTTTCCGATTTGGCATAACAACACGTCGTCGCGCCCTCTTCCAGAACGGGTGCGTCAGCTTGCTTCAGGCGGTCATAGACCTCCTGCAATTCGGCCGGCGTCTCCACCTGGATGCCAAGGTGATCGAGACCGCCTGCGCCGCCGCGCGCCGAAATCGCGAAATTCACACGTGGATCGTCCAGCATCCATTTCGCGTAATCCGGCTTTGCAATGATGGGGGCGGCCGCGAAGAGGGTGCTATAGAAGCTTACCGATTTGGCCAGATCATCGACCGAAACATGCACATGCAGGCGTTTCATTGGCGAGCGCTCCCTGTTTTCGTCTTCACCAAGCTGATGGAATCGCACATCCCAACGCCGCATCCGGCAGCATCTCCCTGGCAACAATTCTCGGTCAGGTAAGCGAGCAGGTCATTCATGACCGCGTACTCCGCCATGTAGATCAGCGACCGCCCCGCGCGGCGGAACGTCACCAGGCCGGAATGGCGCAACTGGGTCAGGTGGAAAGAGAGGGTCGCGGCAGGCAGGCCCAACCGCTCCGCTATCTGGCCCGGCGGCAGCCCCCCCGGCCCCGCCTGGACAAGCAGACGAAACACGTCGAGCCGGCTTTCCTGGGCAAGGGCCGCCAAAGCCGCGACCGCGGATGTCTTTTCCATAATTCCATTATAATCGAATTATACGGTGCGTCAAGGCCTGTCGACTTCCCTAACCGAAAGCTGGATCTGGCAGTAACGGAAGCCCTCCCGGTCTCAGCAACCTTGGGGGGTGTACACGCCACATGTCGGGTCCGGACGCAGATTTTACCCCGTGCCACTGCAATCGTGGACGAGAGACAAAGTCATTTCTATCACGAAGCAAACACGATAAAAGTCTTTTTGCTTCTTTTTCTTCAGAAAAAGAAGATTCTTTCTACTGCTCCCGCAAGAGTCGAGCCGCATCGACAGCAAAATAACTCAACACCCCGTCCGCGCCGGCGCGTTTGAAGCACAGCAGCGCTTCCAGGATGGCGCGGTCGCGGTCCAGCCAGCCGCGCTCGATGGCGCCGGCCAGCATGGCGTACTCGCCGCTCACCTGATAGGCGAACGTGGGTACGCCGAAACGTTCCTTTACCCGATGTATGATGTCGAGATAGGGCAGGCCGGGTTTTACCATGACCATATCGGCGCCTTCCTCGATATCCAGCGCCACTTCACGCAGCGCCTCGTTACCGTTGGCGGGGTCCATCTGGTAGGTTTTCTTGTCGCCTTGCAACGACTTGGCGGAGCCCAGGGCGTCGCGGAACGGACCGTAGAAGGCGGAGGCGTATTTCGCGGCGTAGCTCATGATGCGGGTGTGGATCAGGTTTTTGGCGTCGAGCGCGGCGCGTATGGCGGCGACGCGGCCGTCCATCATGTCGGACGGTGCGATGATATCGATACCGGCTTCGGCTTGCACCACGGCCTGCACGGTGAGTTTTGCCAGAGTTTCGTCGTTGGCGACGTAGCCGTCGCGCAGCACGCCGTCGTGGCCGTGGTCGGTGTAGGGATCAAGGGCGACGTCGCCGATGAGGCCGATATGGGGAAATTCCTGCTTCAGCAGGCGGGTGGCGGAGCAGATGAGGTTTTCCGGATTGGCGCTTTCGGTGCCTTCCGCGTTTTTCTTGTCCGCCGGTGTCGCGGGAAACAATGCGATGGCGGGAATGCCGAGACGCGCGGCCGGCTCAACGTGGGCGGGTAAGAGATCGAGCGTTACGCGATCGACGCCGGGCATGCTGGCGACGGGCATGCGCTGGTTCCGGCCCTCGATGATGAAGATGGGCCAGATCAGGTCGCTGGTGGTCAGAACATTTTCAGCGACCATGCGGCGGGTGAAGGTATCGTAACGATTGCGTCGCAGGCGGGTGGCGGGAAAGCTCATTCGGCGAGTTTGGCGGCGGCGAGTGAGCCCGTAAGGCGGCTATGGCGCCGGCTGTAAGCGAAGAAAATGCAGAGGCCGATGATCAGCCAGCCGAGCGCGAGCAGCTTAGTCTCCATAGGCAGGGTGTACATCAGTAAGGTGCAGACAACGACGCCGGCGATGGGGACGTACGGCGCATAGGGGGTGCGGAAGGTGCGGCGGTGGTCGGGGTCGGTGCGGCGCAGCACCAGCACACCGACGCAGACGATGACAAAGGCGAGCAGCGTGCCGAAGGAGGTGAGGTGGCCGAGCGAGCTGATGGGCAGGAAGCCGCCAGCGATGCCGGCAAACGCCATGAACAGCAGATTGGAGAGCCAGGGCGTGCGGAAGCGGCGGTGCACGGCGGCGAACACCGGCGGCAGCAGCCCGTCGCGCGCCATGGCATAGAAGACGCGGCTCTGGCCGAGCAGCATGACCAGAATGACCGACGTAAGACCGGCGATGGCGCCAAGATTGACGACGATCTTCAAGAACGGCCAGGGCGTCTGGCTGATGGCGACCGCGACCGGGGCGGCGTTGTGCAGCTTGGTGTAGTTCATCAAGCCGGTGAGCACGAGGCAGACCAGGACGTAGAGGACGGTGCAGATGGCCAGCGAGCCGAGCATGCCGATGGGGATGTCGCGCTCGGGGTTCTTGGTTTCCTGGGCGGCGGTGGAGACGGCGTCGAAGCCAATATAGGCAAAGAAAACAGTAGAGGCGCCGCGCAGCACGCCGGAGATGCCGAAATGGCCGAAGGTACCGGTGTTTGGCGGAATGAAGGGGTGCCAGTTGGCGGGCTTCACGTAGAAGGCGCCGAAAATGATGACGGCGGCGACCACCGCCAGTTTCAGGGCCACAATGACGTTGTTGACCTTGGCCGATTCGGAAATGCCGCGGATGAGCAGCAGCGAAATGAGCACGATGATGAGGGCGGCCGGCAGGTTGACGATGCCGGGGTCGGGCACGCCGGCGCCGTTGGTGTCGAAGGGCGAAGCGGTGAGCGCGTGCGGTAAGGCGAGGCCGAGGTTGCCGAGGAAGCTGGTGACGTAGGCGGACCAGGAGACCGACACGGTGGCGGCGCCGACGGCGTATTCCAAAGTGAGGGCCCAGCCGATGATCCAGGCGACCAACTCGCCGAGCGAGGCGTACGCATAGCTGTAAGCGGAGCCGGCGGCCGGGATCATGCCAGCAAGCTCGCTGTAGCAGAGGCCGGCGAGGCCGCAGCCGACGGCGGCGATCAGGAAGCTGAGCGTGACGGCCGGGCCCGCATTGTCGGCGGCGGCGATGCCGGTGAGGGAGAAAATGCCGGCCCCGATAATGGCGCCGATGCCAAGGGCAACGAGGGCAGTAGGACCGAGGGTGCGGTGGAATTCATTGCCGTGGGCGGCGCTGCCGGTGGACATCGGCTTGCGGGCGAATAGGCTGTTACCGGCTGTCGCGCTCATTGGGGTCCTTGGATGTCGCCGTTGGGCAGGGCTTTGCCGCTGGGGATAAGCGGAAAGTGCCGCTGGCGCAAAGGCGGCGGCGTCCGCTCGAAGAGACAGCTGGCGAATCCAAGGGTTCGGAATTGGCGGGTGAAAGGGATTCTTCTTTTTCTGAAGAAAAAGAAGCAAAAAGACTTTTGCTCCGGCGCTGAAGCGGCGGCCGCGCTGGGCGGCCGGGCTTCGCGGGGCGGACGGTTAGTGGGTGTTTGCGGCGATGATGACGGTGACGCGCGGGGTGCCGTGGATCGCGCCGGACAGGCGGGCCAGGTCGGCGGGGCCGAAGGCAGTGGCGAAGATGTCGCCGCGCGGAGCGTGGGAAACGACGCCGTTGTTCTGAGAAAGCGCGGCGAGGCTGGTGGAGCTGGCGGCGCCGGCGAAAACGGGGTTGGCGGGGACGTTCGCGACCACCGGGGCGCTCTGCTGCCACAGCAGGTTTTCAATGTCGCGCGGCGTCTGGGCAAGCGCGGGGCTGGCAACCACCAGGGCGATCAGCGTGGCGCGGACGGTGTTGATGATGTTCGACATGACCTGGTTTCCTTTGCATTTCCGCCGGTATTGGCTGGTGAAGGAAACCTAGTCCCTCCCGATGATCGGGATAATCCAGTATTAGAGGAAGGAATGCTCCCGATAATTGGAAGCTAGGCGGGCAGTGGCTGCGCTGTGCCGGCGTTCAGGCCGGCGCGGCGTGAGAGGGGCGCGGGATCGGTCTGCGCCGTGATGCAATCGAGCAGTTTGGCGACGTCGCCAACGGCGGCGTGGTGAAGGGTTTCGTCGGAGAGAGACGCCGGGCGGAGGTTGGATAGGCGGATCGGCGCGAGAGGCAGCGCTTGCGCGAGCGCAGGCGGCGCGTTCGCCAGCTCGGGCGCGGCGGCTTCGGGCAGCGCCAGGGTTTCCGGGTCCAGGCCGGGCAGTTGGGCGGCGAGTTTGCCGATGCACTCAGCGAGGATTGCCTGGTCCTCGAGCGGGAGGGTTTTTCGCTCAGCGAGGAAGATTCGGTAGGCGGCGGTTTGGCTGCCATCCGCGGTGAAGAAAGCGGCGCGGTGGGCAGCGCGGGCCCTGGCGGCGCGGTCCGGCGCGTTCTGCGACATGAAGGCCAGGGTGCGGGTGAGTGCAACGATATGCTGTTGCATGATGTGGAGCAGCAGCGCGTCCAGATCGACGAAATGCCAGCGTAAGGTGGAAGTGGCGTAGCGCATGGCCTGGGCCAGGCGGTTGAAGCTGAAGGCGCCGCGGCCGAAACGGGCGATCAGCTCGGTGGCAATCAACAGAATCCGGTCCTGCCGCGCCTGCTGACGCGGCGTGAGACGCGTTGGGGCAAGCGCCTCCGCCAGGGTGCGGAGGGTGCGAAGCGGGATTTGCGGCTGTGTTTCCATGGACGCGTTCTATATTTGTTCTTCTCGCCCGAGTCAAGGAATGATTTCACACAAACTCTGATTGTCGTGATGCCGGCGGGCGTTTGGTTCGGACGGACTCGCGCTTACGCCCAATCGTCGCACCGAAGCCCCGGCACGCGACGGAATTCGCCGAGATTGGCGGTGATGACCATCAGGCCACGGCTTCTGGCGTGACCGGCGATCATCAGGTCGTAGGGTCCGATGACGCAAGCGCGTCGCTCGAGATCGGCCCGAATATCCGCCGTATGGGAGGCGGCCTCGCTGTCGAAGGGAAGTATCGCCAGCCGCGAAACGAAATGTTCCACCTCGCGACGGATACGCGGTGGATCGGACGAGCGTTCAGCGCCATAGAGAAGTTCGTAGAGAACGACATCGGAAAGGCACAGCGCCTCGGCCTCCGCGTTGAAGCGGGCGCGGAGCGAAGCTGGACGGTGGCGCAGGACGCGAAGGCACAGATTGGTGTCGAGCAGATAGCGCAGCATCAGAGCCTGTCGCGTTTCTGCATCCCCGGTTGCTGCCGGTCACCCAGCTCGATCCCTGGCGCATCGAAAAAATCGTCCCAGGCGGCGTCCGCCGGCGCGATGATGCGTCTCGGGCCATCCGGGACAATCACGACGTCGCGCACAGCCGCGTCGAACGCGACCACCTTGGGCAGCCGCACAGCCTGTGAACGATTCGACAGGAAGAGCGATGTTCGAGCCAGCATGGACGCCTCTGCCATATCCCGCGTGGATATACAGTTCACGCCGGTTTTTGACAAGGGAGCGCCGTGCGCTTGCCCGTGGCGTGCAGCTTGGTAGCCGGGGGTTGCCGGCTTTCGTCCTGGGTGGTGGTGGCATGGGCGCGCACGGTGGGCGGGTTCTCGCCGGGAGCGGCGCTA
>DATJOH010000492.1:0-7433 GCA_035507235.1 Acetobacteraceae bacterium | reverse complement strand
AAGGAGGGGGCCATCCGTCACTCGGCGAAGTCCTCGGTGGCCCCCTCCTTGTTCCTCGACGAAAACAGATAGGTTCTAAGGACTTGTCCTTAGCGGGGGTCCAGGGGGCAGAGCCCCCTGGCGTGATATATCCATGACCTGGACCAACCGTGTGCTGTGGCGCGAGGGGATGTTTCTGCGCGCGCAGCATTTTCAGCAGCAGGATCGGTTTGCCGATCAGGTGGGGCGCGCCAGGCTGGCGGCGATACGGGCGCATGCGTGGGGCGTGACGTCGTTGTCGCTCGATCGCGATTTGCTGGCGACGGGTCGTTTCGCCTTGTTGGCGGCGGAGGGTTTGTTCGAGGACGGCACGCCGTTTGTCATTCCGCGTGACGCGGATCATCCGCCGCCGTTGGAAGTGCCGCCGAATACGCGCAATGCGGTAGTGTATTTATCCGTGCCGATCGGGCAGGCGGGTGCGCAGGAAGTGGCGGCCGAGGATACCAGCGAGGCGCGCTGGGATCTGGCGAATTTCGAAGCGTATGACACGCACACGGGATCTCCGCAGCCCGCGGAATTGCAGGTGGGGCGGCTGCGGCTGCGGTATTTGCTGGAGACGGAGAGTCGCGCCGGATTTTACGGCATAGGGTTGGCGCGGATACAGGAAGTGGCGGCGGATCGGCGGATCACGCTGGATGAGCGGTGGATTGCGCCGGCGTTGCTGTGTTCGGCGGTGCAGCCGTTGTCCGGTTTGATATCGGAATTTGCCGGGCTGCTCAATCAGCGCGGCGAAGCGTTGGCGGGGCGATTGGCGGCGCCAGGGCAGCACGGCGTGGCCGAGGTGCAGGATTTCCTGGCGCTGCAGGCGATCAATCGCTGGCAGGGGCTGCTGGCGCACTGGGCGGATTCGGCGCGCATCCATCCGGAGGTGTTGTACGAAACCTTCGTGCAAATGGCGGGCGAGTTCGCGACGTTCTACGGCGATAGCAAGCGGCCGCGCGCCTATCCTTCGTATCGGCACGAGGATTTGCAGCGCAGTTTCGCGCCGGTGGTGGCGGATTTGCGGTTGCTGTTGGCCAAGCCGGTGGATTCGAATGCGATACCGATACCGTTGCGCCGCGCTTCCGGCGCGCCGGTATGGGTGGGGCAGATCGTGGATCGTAGCATATTGTCTGCCGTGCAATTCGTGCTGGTGGTCAATTGCGAGTTGCCGACCGAGCAGGTGCAGCGGCTATTGCCGCAGCAGATCAAGATCGGCTCCACGAATACGATTACGCAATTGGTGAATGTGCAATTGCCGGGCATACCGGTGCGGCCGTTGCCGGTGGCGCCGCGGGTGCTGCCGTTCTATGCCGGGGCGGTCTATTTCGATCTTGAACGTAATGCGCCGTACTGGCAGCAGATGCAGCAGGCGCCGGCGTTCGCCATTCATATTTCCGGCGAATTTCCGGGGTTGCGCATGGAATTGTGGGCGATACGCGGCGCCTGACGGGAGTTGGCGATGAGCGACAATCCGTTCTCCGAGCCTGACGATTCCGACCGCACGGTGTTTATTCCGCGGCCGGGTGGCCGTGGTGCGGCGCCGGCGACACCACCGGCGCAAGCCGCGCCGGCGGCGGCAACGCCGTTTCTGGCTGAACCCGCCGCGGCGGTGGCCGCGGAGGGGCCGGCGGAAATTGCTGTCGGCGAAAATCCATTGCTGACCGCGGCGGCGCCGCTGCTGCAATTGCTCAGCCGGATGCGCAATACGGTAAGCGTGCCGAACGCCGGCGATTTGCGGGAACGTGCGGTGGCGGGGTTGCGGCGCTTTGAACAGGCGGCGCGCACCGGCAATGTTTCGGTGGAGGCGCTGCGGCCGGCGCATTTCGCGCTGTGCGCGGCGCTGGATGACGTGGCGCTGGCGACGCCGTGGGGGGCCGAGGGACCCTGGGCGGCGCAATCGCTGGTATCCACGTTTCACAAGCAGGTGCGCAGCGGCGTCGAGTATTTTACGCTACTGAAACGGCTCATGCAGTCACCGGGCACCATGCTGCCGGTGCTTGAATTGATGTATATGTGCCTGTCCCTGGGTTTCATGGGCCAGTACCGGCTTTCGCCGCGCGGGCCGGCGGAATTGGACCAGGTGCGCGAAGAGCTTTACGCGCTCATCATGCGGCATCGGTCCGCGCCTGAACCGACATTATCGCCACATGGGCGGGGGTTGGATGCGCCGTACCGGCCGCGTGGCGCGGAATTGCCGACCTGGGTTGTGGGCGTGGCG
Source organism: Acetobacteraceae bacterium (assembly GCA_035507235.1). Classification (GTDB taxonomy): domain Bacteria; phylum Pseudomonadota; class Alphaproteobacteria; order Acetobacterales; family Acetobacteraceae; genus CAJCIS01. The sequence continues at coordinate 5,194 of DATJOH010000492.1, read as the reverse complement.
GGGCTGGCGCTGATTGGTGGCGCGTACGCGTGGAGTGTGATCGATCTCGGCGAGCGTTCCGATGCCGCGTTGGAACGGGCGGTATCGGCGCCGCCGTCGCACATGCCGGATATTCAACGTTCGGCGCCGATTGGCGCGCCACCGCCGCCGGTGGAACCGGGCGCGCTCGATCGTCTGCGAACATTCCTAAAGCCGGAAATCGATGCGCACAAGGTAAGTATTGTCGGCAGCGAGGCGGTGCCGGATATACGCATCAATAATAGTGGCATGTTCGCTTCCGGAAGCGCGGTGGTGGAACCGCGTGTGCACGGGCTGCTGGCACGTATTGGCGAGGCTCTGAAAACGGAGCCGGGGCCGGTGACGGTAGCCGGCTATACCGACAAACACCCGATCCACACGGTGAAATTTCCGTCGAATTTCCAACTTTCGCAAGCACGCGCCGACGCGGCGGCGGCGTTGATTGGCGATGCGCTGGGGCAGCCTGGGCGCATTACCACGGAAGGGCGCGGGGACGCCGATCCGATTGGCGATGATGAGCAGAATAGGCGCATCGAAGTGATTTTGAGGCAGCAACAGTGATGCAGGAAGGAAGGATGTTCTTTTTTGAAAAAAAGAACCAAAAAACTTTTGCTCCTTGGCTAACGCTGCCCGAGCGCCACGGCCCCCATAAGATAGAAGTTTTTTGCTTCTTTTTTTCAAAAAAGAAGCCTTCCTTTTTTGTTTGCCTGGCCGCTTTCACATGAAACGTTTCCTCTTCTCTCGCTGGACGCTTTCCTTCATCGGCGTATTGCTGCTGGCCTTGCTTGTCTGGTTCCTGGGGCCGTTGCTCGACGCGCTGGAATCGGTGCTGGTTCGCGGCATTGTCATCGGCGTTCTGGTGTTAATCTGGGCGGGAACGAATTTCCTGCTGGATCGGCGGCGCAAGAAGGCGGACAAGGCGCTGGCCGACGGCGTGGCGGCGGTGACGCCGGCGGATACGCAGCGCGCCGAGGAAGTGGCTGCGTTGCGCGACAAGCTGACGACGGCGCTGGCGTTGTTGCGCAAGGCGAGCGGGTCGCGCGGCTATCTGTATGAGCAGCCGTGGTACGTGATCATTGGGCCGCCTGGATCGGGCAAGACGACGGCGCTGCTCAATGCGGGGCTGAAATTTCCGCTGGCGGCTGAAATGGGCCAGGCGGCGGTGGCCGGTGTTGGCGGCACGCGTTTGTGCGACTGGTGGTTTACCGAACAGGCGGTGATGATCGACACCGCCGGCCGCTACACCACGCAGGACAGCGACGCGAAGGTGGACCGTGCCGGTTGGGAAGGGTTTTTGGATTTGCTGCGGCGCACGCGGCCGCGGCAGCCGCTGAACGGCGTGCTGGTGGCGATACCGGCGCCCGATGTGGCGCAGGCGACGCAAGCGGAACGGCTAGACCACGCACGAGCCATACGCAGGCGTGTGAAGGAACTCACCGAGAAGCTGGGGTTGCGGCTGCCGATCTACGTGCTGTTCACCAAGCTCGATTTAATGGCGGGGTTTACCGAGTTTTTCGATGATCTGGATACGGAACGGCGTAGCCAGATCTGGGGCGAGGTGTTTGATATCAAGGCGGGCGAAGGCGGAGCGGGCCCGGTTTCCGGTTTTGCTGCGGCCATGGCGGGGCTGTTGGCCCGCCTGAATACCCGCGTGGTGCCGCGGTTGCAGGCGGAGCGTAGCCCCGACAAGCGGGCGCTGATTGCGGGATTCCCCGCGCAGTTCGCAAGTTTGGAAGTGCCCCTTCAGGAGTTTTTGGGCGAGGCGTTCGGTGGCTCGCGGCTGGATCCAGCGCCAATGCTGCGCGCCGTTTGTTTCACCAGCGGCACGCAGGAAGGCACGCCAATCGACCGGTTGACCGGCGTGCTGGCGCGCACGTTCGGGCTGGACCAGCGGCGGGCGCCAAGCCTGCGGCCGCAGAAGGGCCGCAGCTATTTTCTGCCGGGCGCACTGGCGACGGTGTTCGGCGAGGCAATGCTTGCGAGCAGTGGTGTCGGTGCGTACCGTCGACGCTTTTTACGCCGAGCCGGCGCTTTCGCGGCAATTGGCGCGATTACATTGGTGCTGGCGGGCGGCATGCTGCTTGACATGTTCCAGCAGCGCGCTGCGATCGATCGGCTCAATGCCGCTTTAGTGCCGTACGAGCAGTCGGCTGGCGGTATGAAACTCGATCCGGTGGTGGATGGGGATTTGAATTCCGTGGTGCCGCTGCTGGATCAGGCGCGGGCGTTGCCGTATGGCTACAATGCGCCGCCGCCGGGCTGGCAGTTGCCGTTTGGCCTGTCGCAGGCGAAGAAGCTTTCGCAGGCGGCGCACACGGTGTATCGCCATGCATTGGAGCGCGTGATGCTGCCGCGCCTGATGGTGCGGCTGGAAGGCGAAATGCGCGCGAATCTGCAAACGCCGGATTATCTCTACCAGGCGACGCGGGTTTATTTGATGCTGGCTGGACAGGGGCCGCTGGATGCCGACCTGGTGCGCGGCTGGGAAGAGCAGATCGAGTGGCCGAAGGAATATAACGATCCCGATATGCGCGCGTCGCTGGCGCGGCATCTGGATGCATTGCTGGCGGAGCCGTTGCCGCCGATCAGTTGGGATACCGGCCTGGTGACTGATGCGCAGGCGACATTCTCGCGTGTGCCGCTGGCGCAACGGGTTTATTCGCGCATCAAATTCTCGGCCGAGGCGCGCGCCGTGCCGCCGTGGATTCCCGCCGCCGCCATTGGTCCCTCCGGCATTGCCGATTTCGTGCGGCCCTCCGGCAAACCGCTGAGCGAGGGCATACCTGGCTTCTTCACCGTGGATGGGTTCCACAAGGTGTTGTTGCCGAATGTGCTGACGACGGCGCGAGAGGTGGCGAGCGAAAGCTGGGTGCTGGGCAAGAAGCAGGAACTCGACCCAAATAGTCCTGAAGTGTTGTCGCTGCGTGATGATGTGATCAAGCTGTATGAAGCGGATTACGAGCACGAGTGGGACGGGATGATTAACGATCTGACCGTGGCGCCGCTTGGTGGCGGCGATCATGCGGCGCAGGCTTTGTACGTGCTGTCTTCGCCGGAGTCGCCGTTGAAGAATTTGCTGACGGGGCTGACGCGAGAGCTGACGTTGAGCAAGCCGCCTTCCGACATGGCGACGGGCGCGGGGGCCAAGGCGGGGGCGGCGCTTTCCGGCACGGCCTCGGAACTTTCCGGCCTGATCAAGCAGGCGCCTGCCTTGCCGCCGGGCCATGAGGTGGACGAGTATTACGCTTCCCTGCGCAATTTCGTGGGGACTGGCCCGGGTGCCCCGGTGGATCTTCTATTGAGCACGCTTGGCGACATGCAGAAGCAATTGCCGCCGCCAGGCGGTGGCGGCGGTGGCGGACCACCCTCGGGCGGCGGCGCGCCGGTGCAGGCGCTGAAGGCGCAGGCGGCGACCGCGCCGCCACTGGTTGCGCGCATTGCCAATAGCCTCGCCGGTGGCACCACGGCGCTGCGCGGCGGTTCGGCGCGCGAGAATTTCGTTTCGGCTTATAATGGCCCCGACGGTCCAGCGACACTGTGCCGCGAGGCGGTGACCGGCCGCTATCCATTCACCGCGGGTGCCAGCGCGGAAATTCCGCTCGACGATTTTGCCGCGCTCTTCGGGACGGGTGGGCGTTTCGATAGTTTCTTTAAGGCGCAGTTGCAGCCTTACGTGAATACCGCCGGCGCGGTGTGGCACGCACAGGCGGTGGATGGCGTGGCGGCGCCGATTTCGGCCGGCGATTTGGCGCAATTCCAGCGTGCGGCGAATATACGCAGCCTGTTTTTCGCAAGCGGTCAGGGGCCAACCGTAAGGTTTTCGCTGAAACCGCATGATCTGGATGACGCCGCGCAACAGGCGACGCTGACGCTCGGCACGTCCACGACGATTACGGCAAGCCACAGTTTCACGGTGGGAACGGAAGTCACCTGGCCCGGACAGACCGGTATGGATCTGGCGCGGTTGCAATTCACGCCGCCCGGCAGCGGCACTGGCGTTTTGCAAGCGGAAGGACCTTGGGCGCTGTTCCGGCTGATCGACATGGGCACGCTGAAGCCGGGACCAACCTCCGATCTGTATGACGTTACGTTCAGCACCGGCGGGCATCGCGTGAGCTTCGCCATCCGTGCCGCATCGGTACAGAATCCGTTCTCTCATAGCGGCTTGCAGAGTTTTTCGTGTCCACATATCCAGTGACGGGCTCAATAACCGGGTTTTGGGGCAAGCTGCCGGCGCGCGGCGATTTCGTGCGTGTGGGATTGTCGCGGGGTTTTCTTGACGCGTGGGACGCGTGGTTTTGCGCTGTCATTGCCGCCGCGCAGGAACAGCTTGCCGAGGATTGGGCCGAAAACTGGCTGGTGGCGCCGGTTTGGCGCTTTGCGCTTTCCGCCGATCTATGCGGACCGCATGCGGTGCTGGGGCTGTGGATGCCAAGCGTGGATCGCGCCGGGCGGCATTTTCCCTTGACCATAGCGGCGGAAGTGCCAGGCGTAACGGCCTCGCATTTGGCGGCCGCGGGGTCGGCATGGCTCGACGCGGCGGAGGCGGCGGGGCGTGCCGCGCTCGCGGAAATGCTTGCGCCGGAGGAACTGATGGCGCGGCTGCCGCCGTTTTCCGCAGGCGCTTCGGACGAGCAATGGGATGCGGAGTCGCTCTGGTGGACCGAGGGTTCACCGCATGTCGATGCGCAACAATTGGCGTTGCCGACGCTGCCGTTCTCCGATCAATTCATTCGCATGATAGCCGGCGCGGAGCGGCGGGACGCCGTGCCTTGAGCGAAGCGCTAGGGTGGCAATTCCGCAGCGTGGCTGCGACGGATACCGGAACCGTGCGCAAGCATAATGAGGATGCCTACGCGGATTGTCCGCAACTGGCGCTTTGGGCGGTGGCGGATGGCGCCGGGGGCCACGAGGCCGGGGAAGTTGCTTCCAGCATGCTGGTGGACGCCATACGGACCATACCGCTGGCGCTGCCGGCGGATGAAACGCTTTCGCAATTGCGGCTGCGCGTTGCCGCGGTGAACCAGGCACTGCGCGGCGAAGCGGCGCGCCGCGGCGGGCATGCCGTGATCGCGTCCACGATCGTCACGCTGCTGATACGGGGTATTCATTTTGTTTGCCTGTGGGTTGGCGATTCGCGTGCCTATCTGCTGCGCGATGGCGTGCTGACGCGCAT
>DATJOH010000491.1:0-10499 GCA_035507235.1 Acetobacteraceae bacterium | reverse complement strand
GGCATGTGGGCCGCGAGATCGGCGAGCGTCCGCCGCGCGTCATCCTCCTCCCATCCCAGCAGCCCCACTTGCAGCGACCCCAGGGCCTGCAGCATCGCCTTGCCGTGGCTGCGCGCCTGGCGGTCCGCCTTCACCGCGTCGAGCGCCGTATCATAGTCCATGAGGCCGGTCAGCGCGGTGACGGGGGCGGCCTCGGCCGCCTCGTGCGCCGCTTCATTGCCGTCGGCCGCCGGCGCATCCAGCAGCGCGCCGAAGCCTTCATTCTTGGCGGCCCGCGCGGTTTTTCCGGCCGCGACCCGCTGTCCCACCCGCTCAATCCGCATTGCTCACCCTCCGCACTGGCCGGATGCACCATCCGGCAACCTTTTCCGTGTTTTGTGGGCGGGAACCGGAACCGCCGATGCAAGCAAACCGCCCAATCCGCCGCACCCCGCATCCATCCCGCGCGCGCCGCGCCGCGCGCGCCGCCGCAACATGGCGCGCAATCCTTTCCACTCTCCCAATCGCCTTGACCTTCCCGAGCGCGGCGCTGCCGCATGGTGCGCGCCCCCGCCTCGTCGTGGCGGCCCCGGAATCCGACTATGTGCGCATCAAGGACATCGCCGACCTGGAGGGCGTGCGGGAGAACCAGTTGGTCGGCTACGGTCTGATCGTCGGGCTGAACGGCACCGGCGATAAGCTGGACAACGCCATTTTCACCCGCGAATCGCTCGTCGGCATGCTGGAACGTCTCGGCGTCAACACGCGGGACCAGATCACCAAACTCGAAACGAAAGACGTTGCGGCGGTCATGGTCACCGCCTCGCTTCCAGCCTTTTCGCGCGGCGGCAGCCGAATCGACGTCGGGGTATCCGCTATCGGTGACGCAACGAATCTTTCCGGCGGCACGCTGCTGGTAACACCGCTGCTATCTGCTGACGGCGAGGTATATGCGGTCGCCCAAGGCGCCGTTGTCACTGGGGCGGTGGCCGCGAAGGGCGCCGCCGCCAGCGTCACGCGCAACATTCCAACCGCCGGCAAGATCTCCAATGGCGCCATCGTCGAGCGGGAAGTGAATTATGCCCTCGGCGCCCACCCGGATCTGTTTCTGTCACTGCGCAATCCGGATCTGACCACGGCGCGCCGCATCGAAGCGGCGATAAACGCGGCGCTGGGGCCCGGTGCCGCGCAGGCGACCGACCCGCGCAGCGTTTCGCTCAAACTCGAAGGCCGCGATGTCGTCAGCGCGCTCGCCACCATCGAGGATTTGCGCGTGGAACCGGATTCACCTGCCGTTGTCATCGTCGACGAAGCCAGCGGTACCATCGTCATGGGCGCCAATGTACGCATCAGCACGGTCGCGATCGCCCAGGGCAACCTCACCATACGCGTCACCGAAACGCCGGAAGTCTCGCAGCCCGCGCCGTTCTCCAACGGCAAGACCACAACCGTGCCGCGCAGTTCGATCAGCGTCGATACCGAGAACGACCACAAACTCGGCATGTTGAACGCGGCGCCCACCCTGCGTGATTTGGTTGCCAGCCTGAATGCGCTCGGCGTCGGCCCGCGCGATCTGATCAGTATCCTGCAATCCATCAAGGCCGCTGGCGCCTTGCAAGCCGATTTGGAAGTGCGATGAAAATCTCCCCAAGCGCCGCGCCGCATTTGCAGCCGACGCCGGCGACCGCGGCGAAGCTGCGCCAGGCCGGTGAGGATTTCACCGCGACGGCGCTGAATGAATTGCTCGCACCGTTGTTCGAGGGATTGCCGCAGGATGGCGGCCTGTTTGGCGGCGGCGGCGGCGAAGCCGCGTTCCGCCCCATGCTCATACAGGAAATGGCGAAATCGATGGCGAAGCAAGGCGGCCTAGGCATAACCGACATTGTCACGCAGGCAATGCTGCGCCTGCAGGAAAAGCGGTCGTGACGAGCCCGCTGGAACAGGCCGTGGACGCCTTGGCGAAGCTACTGGCGGACGAAAACCAGGCGCTCGGCAGCATGGATTTCGCCCGCGCCGGCGCGCTTCTGGCACCGAAACATGCGGCCGCGGACGTACTCGCCGCCGCCTGGCGCGCCGCCCCAGCCACCGACACCCCGCACGCGGCGCTCGTCAAACTCGGCGAACTGGCCGAGGAAAATCGCCGCCTGCTCAATCGCGCCATGCGCGTGCAGCGCCGCGTGCTGGACCTCGTCGCCCGCGCGGCACGCAACGCCCAACCCCACACCCGCTACGCCGCCACCGGCCGCGCCGCTGACTTGCCCGGTTCACCACGCAGTTTGCTGACGCGGATATAGTCGTCGGTCGCGGTCCCTGGATGGCTTGGCTGCCGGATACGCCGACGTAACTCCGACGACCGACGACAGATGGCCGATAACCGACGACGACTGATACCTGAAAATTGAAACGGCCTGGACCGCCGCGAGGCGATCCAGGCCGTATCGTTTGTGAATCCGGCGCGCGGCGCGCCGGATTCGCTGTGCGACCTTGGCTTACATTTCGCCCATGTCGCCGTCGTGCTCTTCATGCACTTCGGGCGCGGGGGCGGCGGCCGCGATCTTTTCGGCGGCGGGACGGCGGCCGCGACGCTTCGGCGCCGGCGCTTCCGCGGCGATCGCCTTCATCGCGCGCGGCACGCGCGGCTTGCGGCCGGGCTTCGCGGCAGTCGCGGCGCGCGGCTTGCGGCCGGGCTTCGCGGCGCCGTTGGCGGCAGCGAGTTTCGGCTTGCGACCGGGCTTTTTCGGCGCGGCAACAGCTTCCGTCTTGCGCGGACGACCAACGCCACGCTTCGCCGGCGCGGCTGCGGCCGCACGTTTCGCTGCCGGCTTCGCCGTCTTGCGCGCGGTAACGGCTTTCTTCGGCGCCTTCACGGCCTTGGTAGCCTTCGTCGCCTTGGTAGCCTTCGCGGCCTTTACCGGCTTCGCCGCTTTCGCGGGCCGGCCTGGCTTTCTGCCCGTCGTGGTTTTCTTCGCGGCGGCGGCTGCACGCTTCATGCCGGGTTTCGGACCGGGTTTTTTCCGGCCAGGTGCCGCGGCGGCTTTCGTGGTGCGCCCGGTTGCTTTCTTCGCCGCGCCCGCGGTGCGCCCGGCACCGGCACGGCGGGTGGATGCGCGGATTGCCATCGCCGCTTCGCGCGGCGTGCCGCTGCTTTCTTCACTGCTCATGGGTTCTCTCTTTCTCCTGTGTGCTTAACCAAGAAAACAACGCGCCATGCCCATCGCCGGATCGACACACGCCCGAGGACATGTTCGGCAAATCTGAAAAACGCAGTGGCGCGTCGCTCTACTGTTGCTCCCATTTAGCGCTTGTCCGCCTGCGTTGAATATGCTCCGCCGCGAATCGGGTACACGCGCTGAATCCGCTATCCACCGCGCGCCGCGATCGTGTCAATCAAATTACGACATGGGTTTTGGGGGTTGAGTAACAAAAAAAGGCCAGGGGCTCTGCCCCTGGACCAAGCTGGGGACTAGTCCCCAGACCCCATTACTTTTGAAACGAGCTTATATACTCTAAATCTTCCTGAATAAAATGCGGTCTGCGGCGTAACGCCCCAACGGGCAGCAAGTGGGGCTCCAGGGGGCAAAGCCCCCTGGAAACTTTTTTTCAAAAAATCCCCGGCTTGCCAACTTGCAACGCTCCCGCAGGCACCGCGACATTCAAATCCGCCAGTTCGCCCGCCGCCAATCGCGGCAGATTCTGCACCGCGTCGAGGAACCTCGAGCTTTCCTTCGCACTTATGATGCCGTCGGTCAGCGTCTGGAACTTGCGTATGTAGTCCGGCCGCGTAAACGGCCGCGCGCCGTGCGGGTGCGCATTTGCCACCGCCAGTTCGTCCACGATGCGCTCGCCATCCTTCAGCACAACTTCCACGCGGGCGCCGAACGCCATTTCGTTCGGATCGGTTGCGTGGTAGCGCCGCGTCCACTCCGCATCCTCGCGCGTCTCGATCTTGTGCCACAGCGCCACGGTATCCGGCCGCCGCGCGCGTTTCGGCGCATAGCTATCCACATGGTGCCAACGCCCATCTTCCAGGGCCACGGCAAAAATATACATGATGGAGTGGTCCAGCGTTTCGCGGCTGGCGGTTGGATCCATCTTCTGCGGATCATTGGCGCCGGTGCCGATAACGTAGTGCGTGTGATGGCTGGTGTGCAGGATGATCTTCTCCACCGCACCAAGGTCGGGGATGCGCTCGCGCAGCTTGAACGCCAGGTCGATGAGCGCCTGGCTTTGATATTCCGCGCTGTGCTCCTTGGTGAAACTATCCAGGATGGCGCGTTTGGGCTCGCCCGGCGCGGGTAGCGGCACGTGGTATTCGGCGTCCTTGCCCGCCAGCATCCAGGCAATCACGCTGTCCTCGCCTTCGTAAATCGGGCTCGGCGCGCCTTCGCCGCGCATGCAGCGATCCACCGCTTCCACCGCCAGTTTACCCGAATGCGCCGGCGCGAACGCCTTCCAACTGGAGATCTCGCCCTTGCGGCTCTGCCGGGTGGAGAAGCTGACATGCACGGCCTGCTGCACCGCCTGGAAAATCGTTTCCGTGGGCAGCTTGAGCAAAGTGCCGATGCCCGCCGCCTGCGCCGGGCAGAGATGGGCAATGTGATCCTTCTTGAATTCGTGCAGGCAGATTGCCCGCACCAGGTCGATCTGGATTTCGTAGCCGGTGGCGATGCCGCGTATCAGGTCCTTGCCAGACTTTTCCATCGTCTGCGCCACCGCCAATACGGGCGGGATGTTGTCGCCGGGATGGCTGTAGTCGGCGGCAAGAAACGTATCATGGTAGTCGAGTTCCCGGACCGCGGTACCGTTGGCCCAGGCCGCCCATTCCGGCGAAACGCGCTTGCCGGAAGCTACGCCGAACACCGTCGCGCCGCCCTTGCGCACATGTCCCAACGCCATGTCGCGCGCCGAAATCACCGGCCGGCGGTTCACGCTTGCAATCGCCACGGACGCGTTGTCGATGATCCGATTGATGATCATCTCCGTCACGTCGCGTTCCACCGCGACCTTGTCGGCGGCGACGGCGGCGATTTTCCAGGCGAGCTGGTCCTCCCGCTTCAGGTTTGATTTCGAGGGATGAACCCTCACCGTGTGTGTAAGCATCCAAGAACTCCCGCTGGCGTGGTGAGGCGCCGGTGTTCTTCCGGCGCGTACGCGGGGGCCTTCCTAACAGGGAGTTCTTTGCAGGCAATCTTGGCAGTCGCGGGCGCGAAGGAAGGACCGTTCTTTTTTGAAAAAAAGAACCAAAAAACTTTTATCCGTTTTGCCCTCGAGGCGCCGCCCGCAGCTCTAACCACTTAAAAAGCAAAAGTTTTTTGCTTCTTTTTTTCAAGAAAGAAGTCTTCCTTCTCGCTGCCTTACGCGGAAGCGATGTTATCCAGCAGCCGCACGCTGCCGAGCTTCGCCGCCGCAATCAGTCGCGCGCCGGCACCGGGCCGATCCGTCTCCACCAGCGTTTCGTTATCTACCAGTGCCAGATAATCGAGCCCGAACGCATGGTCGGCGAGCCGCGTCCGTCCCGCCAACAGCGCGTTGCCGGCCGAACTGCCGCGCGCCATCGCGTCGCGTACACCGCACAACGCTTCATACAGAATGGGCGCCGCCGCCCGTTCCGTGTCCGAGAGAAAGCGGTTGCGCGACGACATCGCCAGCCCATCGGGTTCGCGCACCACCGGCGCGCCGATTACCCGCACCGACAAGGATAGGTCGCGCGCCATACGGGTGATCACCTGCAACTGCTGCCAATCCTTTTCGCCGAATATCGCTGCATCCGGACGAACCTGGCCAAACAGTTTGGCCACCACGGTCGCAACGCCACGGAAATGACCCGGCCGCAGCGCGCCTTCCCAGCCGATGGCGGGGCCGGACATTTCGACCATGGTGGCATCCCCGGCGGGATACATTTCCGCAACCGTCGGCAGCCAGACAAGATCGCAGCCCGCCGCCTCGAGCTTGCCGAGATCGCGTGCCTCCTCGCGCGGATAGCGCGCGAAATCCTCGTTCGGCCCGAACTGTGTCGGATTGACGAAAATCGAGGCCGCCACCACCGGCGCTGCCTGTCGCGCGCAGCCGAGGAGCGACATATGGCCGTCGTGCAGCGCCCCCATGGTGGGCACCAGTGCCAACGCGCCGCGTCGCGCGCGCAACGCCGACACCGCCTCGGCAAGCTCCGCTCGCGTGCGGCAGATCAGCATTCGCGCCCCAGTTTCCCGCTGTCAGATGTGCCGCCAAACCGGCAGGCGACAACTGAAAGCGGATGGGCGACAGCTTGTCTACGCTTGCACCGCTTCATGCGGGGGGCCAGTTGTGCAAACCGGTGCTAGACTGTGCCCTGAACCATGCCTGATGCGACCCAAACTCCTCCGCGCTGGAGGCCGAACCACACCCCGCCGGGGGTAGGTTGGGCGCGTCCGGGCGTGCTTGTGGCCATGCGTCGCGGGCTTCGGGGGGCCTGCCCATGCTGTGGCATCGGACGCCTGTTCACCGGCTGGTTGCGGCCCAACGCCGCGTGCCTCGCCTGCGCCGCGCCGCTCGGCGCCGTGCGCGCGGACGACGCGCCGCCCTATGCCGTGGTGTTCCTGGTCGGGCACATTGCCGTTGGCTTGGCCTTCGCCATGGAGGCACTCGTCTTCCCGCTCTGGACGGAGGCCGCGATCCTGCTGCCGCTGACACTCGGGCTCAGTCTCGGATTACTGCGGCCGGTGAAGGGCGCGCTCATCGGGCTGATGCTGCAACTCGGCATGCTGGCCGGCCCGAATGCCTGATCACGCCGGCTGTCTCGATAACGTTGCGCAACGCTCGCTGCTGCGGGTGGTGCTCGACAACGAAAAGAGCGGCGCGCTTTCGCCACTTCAGAAAGCCGATCTCGACCAGGCGGTGCGCGATCTCGCCATCGCCAACCGTTTCGTGCCGAAGGATCGTGTCGGCCCCTTCGTCCTGCACCTGTCGATTGTCGAAGGCCGGCTGATATTCGACGTGCGCGATATGGCGGACCTGCCGCTCACGGCGCTCGGTCTCGCCCTCGGACCGTTCCGGCGCCTTATCAAGGACTACCAGTTACTGGTGGACAGCTATGCGCACGCCGTCCAGGAGGGTCGCGAGGCCAGCATCCAGGCAATCGATATGGGCCGCCGTGGTCTGCACAATGAAGGCGCCACCCTGATGATGGCGCGCCTGACCGGCAAGGTTGAAATCGATTTCGAAACGGCACGCCGGCTTTTCACCCTGGTTTGCGTCCTGCACCAGCGCATCTAGTTATCAGGCGTCAGTCGTCAGTTGTCAGAGGATAGGATATGAAGGTTGAAGCACGCTTCCCACTCCCGACTTTCTGGCGCCAGAAAACTGAAAACTGAAGACTGACGACTGATATGCAGGTTGACGGCAACCCTTATCGCAGCATCTGGGTCGATCCGGCCGATGGCTGGTCGGTGCGCATCATCGACCAGACGCGGTTGCCCTGGTCGTTCGAATTGCTGCGCCTGGTCACCGCGCGCGAAGCGGCGCACGCCATCCGTTCCATGCAGGTACGCGGCGCACCGCTGATCGGCGCCACCGCGGCGTTTGGATTGGCGCTTGCCGCTCGTGCCGACGCGGCGCTCCCGGCGCTCGAGGAAGCGGCGGAGATGCTGGGCGCGACACGTCCCACTGCCGTCAATCTGCGCTGGGCGCTGATGCGCATGATGGCCAAACTCCGCCAGGCCCGCGCTGCCAACCGCGCCGAACTCGCCTATCGCGAAGCGCAGGCCATCGCCGACGAGGATGTTGCGCAGAACGAAGCTATCGGCCGCCACGGCCTGACGCTCATTGCGGATATCGCTGGCCGCGCCGGCGAGCGCCGCGTCAATATATTGACTCATTGCAACGCCGGCTGGCTCGCCACCGTCGATTGGGGCACCGCGCTCGCACCTATTTATATGGCGCATGATGCCGGCATGCAGGTGCATGTGTGGGTGGACGAAACGCGACCGCGCAACCAGGGCGCGCTGCTGACCGCCTATGAACTCGGCAAGCATGGCGTGCCGCACACCGTCATCGTGGACAATGCCGGCGGCCATCTGATGCAGCATGGCGAGGTTGACCTCTGCATCGTCGGCGCCGACCGCGTGACGCGGCGCGGCGACGCGGCCAATAAGATCGGTACGTATCTGAAGGCACTCGCGGCGCAGGACAACCGGATCCCGTTCTGGGTCGCGGCGCCGAGTTCCACGATCGACTGGAACATCGCCGACGGCATCGCCGAAATTCCGATAGAAGAACGTTCCGTTACGGAAGTCACTACCGTCACCGGCCGCGCCATGGACGGCACTGTCGACACGATACGCGTCGCGCCGAGCGACAGTCCGGCCGCTAACCCCGCCTTCGATGTCACGCCGGCGCGCCTGCTCAGCGGCATCGTTACGGAGCGCGGGTTGAGCGAGGCGAGCGAGCCAGGCCTTGCCAAACTCTTTCCGGACCGGGCGGCGTGAGGTACCACACTATATAAGGTGCGCTACGCGACATAAGGTGCGCTACGCGACGTTCGCCCGCTCGCGGCGGCGCCGCAGCGGGCATTCTGCCGCTCGAGGGATTCAGCCTTGCGCCGGCGGGGTCGGTTTGGTCGCGACATGGTGCGCGGTCAGGCGATGCCGCACAGCGTGATGTTTCGTGTGCGGGACGGGCTTTGCCGTGGCCATGGCGTCCGCCGGCTTATCAGTGGATGTCGCCGGCGGCGTTGCCGGTTCGGTGGTCGGTGTCAGTGTCTGCGCAAATGCGGGCAAACTCAGCGTCGCCATCAGGGCGGTCGCCAGAACAGTGCGGTAATAGCGGGGCATGGGTCGGTTTCTCCTGGTCCGGCGCTACTGCCGGATGCAGGCAATTACGTCGCGCGCCACGGCGGCGAACGGGCGGCTTTGTGGCGGGATCACGGCGGCGTGTGACGGAATCCTTCAGACGAAGCGCAACACCACGACGCCCACGACCACGGCACCAGCGGCCATGCTCGTCACCAGCGTGAGGCGGCGCTCGATAAACTCCCGCACGCTATCGCCATAGACGCGCAGCAGCGCGGCCTCCAGGAAGAACCGCGCCCCCCGCGTCATCGTGCTCGCCAGCAGGAACATTGGAAAATCGAAATGCGCCGCGCCGCTTGCGATGGTTACGAGTTTGTAGGGAATCGGCGTCAGCCCCTTGACCAGAATGACGTACAATCCCCAGCGCGCGTACATTGCGCGGAAATTCCCGACCGCCGCCTCCGCGTGATAGAAACGCAGTAAGGGCAGTGCCACGCGGTCGAAGAATTCGGCGCCGATCAGATAGCCAAAACACCCGCCCACAACGCTCGCCACGGTGCAAATCGCTGCCAGCGCCCACGCGCGCCGGGGCCGCGCAAGCACCATGGGAATCAGCAGCGCGTCCGGTGGCACCGGGAAAAAGCTGCTTTCCGCGAAACTGACGCAGGCCAGCCACAACGGCGCGCGCGCGCTCGCCGAAAGCGCAATGATCTGGCTATAGAGCGAGCGCAGCATCAGCCACAGCCCGCCAGCTGCACATCATATACCGGGTGCTCCAGCATATGCAGCGCCGGCTCGTTCTTCAGGATCCATCCGTCGAACCCAGGCTGGCCAGGACGGCTGTCGGTAATCGTCAAATGCGCCGCCGCGTCCGCCGGCAAATCCGGTGGCCGGACATAGCACGTGGTCAGCTTGATCGTCAGCGATTCGAACGTTACGGTGCCACCCGCAGGCACATCCACCACGTGCACGGTGGAATCGATCTTGTTCATCACCCGCAACGTCGCCCCGCCATCCGCCACCCAGGCGTCAGGCGGCGACATCTGCTGCTTGTTCTCCTTCGGCGGCTCCGGCGCCGGCGCCTCCTCGGTATCCGCGGGTGGAGGCACTTCATCCGCCGGGGGCGGCGGCGGCGCGACATCCTGCGCGCACAGCGGCCCGGCAATCGCCATCAGCACCAGAAAGGTAAGAAGGAAGGCTTCTTTTTTTGAAAAAAAAGAAGCAAAAAAACTTTTGCTCATTCGCGTGGGGACTTCAGGTTGTTCACCATGGCAATGAGTGTGCTGCGGAGGAAGGCTTCGTCTACGCCCATCAGCACGGCGTCCTCGTAAGCATCCTGCATGATTTGCGCGAGCTCGGCGCGATTTTCTTCCAGCACTTTCAGTTTTTCCACACACGCAACGGGCGCGCCATCCGCCTGCAGCCAGCGCGGCGGCGCATTCATTTCAGCGGCGCGATGCCGCCACCGCTATCGCTCTTCGGCGCCGCGCCCTTCGAATTGCCACTGCCGGTGCCACCGAAGATATACTTGCCGATCAGCGCCTCGAGATTGACCGAACCCTGGGTGATCGTAACCTGGCCGCCCGGCGGCAGGTTTTTCTCCGCGCCACCTTCGGCCAACGCCAGATACTTGCCGCCCAGCAGGCCGTCCGTCGCCACCGTCGCGCTCGAATCGTCGGACAAGGCCACGCCGTTCTGCACGCTGAAGGTGACATCCGCCTGATACGTCTTCGGATCGAGCGTGATCGCCTGCAC
>DATJOH010000490.1:0-3466 GCA_035507235.1 Acetobacteraceae bacterium | reverse complement strand
CGGCCTCCAGCGCCTCACGAAACACCACAATCAGGCTGGCCAGCACACCGCGTCTCCTCAAAGGCGTAATTGCGACGCATTCTCAACACCGCACATAGCGAGGCGGATCAACGCTTGCAAGCAGCAAATGCAGAAGGCTCCCCTGAAGCAATGCATTGATCCGCCGCAAAACGGGGAGGTTGCCGTGCCGATTGCCGCCGAGGATGTTCTGCTCGCCTACATCACCTGCGCCGACGCGGCCGAGGCCCGGCGCATTGCGCGGGCCCTGGTCGCCGAGCGGCTGGCCGCCTGCGTGCATCTGCGGCCGCACGAGGCGGTCTATGTGTGGGAAGGCCGGCTGGAGCAGTCGGCGGAGTATGGGCTGATCGCGAAGACCACGCGGCAATGTTTCGCGGCGTTGGCGGCGCGCGTGGTCGCCCTGCATAGTTATGAGCTGCCGGGCATCGTCGCGATTGCCGCGGCCGACGGCCACGCGCCGTTCCTGGCCTGGATTGGCGACTCGACCACGCCCTCGTGATCACAATTTCTTGCGGCCGGGTGATTTGCCCCCTGGCAATTCGCCCGCCGCTTGCTAGGGTCCCGGCCGCCAAAAAACTACAACCGTGGAGCTTTCCTTGAAACGCTTTTCCCCTACGCAGGCCGCCATGGCGGCCGCGCTATTCGCAAGCTTGCCCGCTGCCGCCTTCGCGCAAAGCTGGACTCCCCTTAAGCACACGCCGAGTTTTTCCGCCGGCGCCATGCTGCAACTGTCCGACGGCACCATCATGGTGCAGGACCAGGGCACCTGCGGCTGCGGCGGCGGCAATTGGTGGCGGCTGACGCCCGACAAGACCGGCAGCTACGTGAACGGCACCTGGAGCCAGCTGGCTTCCATGCCGTCCGGCTACGAGCCACTCTATTTCGCCTCGCAAGTGCTGCCCGACGGCCGGGTGGTTGTGCAGGGCGGCGAGTATAACGGCAGCGGCAACGGCGTCTGGACGACGAAGGGTGCGCTGTATGATCCGGTGGCGAATAGCTGGACGACCGTCGCGCCGCCGAAAGGCTGGTCCACGATCGGCGACGCGCAGAGCGTGCTGCTCGCGGACGGCACCTACATGCTGGCGAATTGCTGCAGCACAGCGGAAGTGACGCTCGATTTTTCCACGATGACCTACACCACGACGGGTACGGGCAAGGCGGATAGCAATGACGAGGAAGGCTGGACGCTGCTGCCGAGCGGCCAGGTGTTGACGGTGGACGCCAACGACGCGGCAGATCCTGTGCATACGGAAATTCAGACGAAGGGCACATGGACCTTTGCCGGCGATTCGCCGGTGCAACTCGCCGATTGCTGCGGTTCCGGAACATCACATGAGATGGGGCCGCAGGTTCTGCGCCCGGACGGCACCGTGTTTGCCGTGGGCGCGACCGGCCATACCGCCATCTACAGCCCGAGTGCGAAGAGCTGGACGGCCGGCCCGGACTTTCCGAAGAGCGGGTCGCTTTACTACGACGAGGCCGACGGCCCCGGCACGCTTCTGCCCGACGGCAATGTTCTCCTCGCCGCGAGCCCCGGCGTGTTCAGGACGCCGACGAAATTCTTCGAGTTCGACGGCAAGAAGCTCAAGGCGGAACCGGCAACTTCCACGGCGTCGCAGGATTCTTCCTACGGCGTACGCCTGCTGCTGCTGCCGACCGGGCAGGTGATGGAAAGCGACGGTAGCACCGACGTGGAAATCTACACCCCGTCGGGCAGCGCCAATTCCGCGTGGGCGCCGGTTATCAGCTCCATCAAGAGCACGCTGAAGGAAGGCAAGAGCTATACGCTGAAAGGCACCTACCTGGCCGGGTTCTCGCAGGCCTCGGCGTATGGCGACGACTACCAGGACGCGGTGAATTTCCCGCTGGTGCGCATTACCAACACCGGCACGGGTGACGTGTTTTGGGCCAAGACGACCGGCCTCAGCTCCTACGCGCCGGCCAATTCCAAGCCTGTCAAAGTGGATGTGCTGATCCCCACGGGCATCGAAAAAGGTGCCAGCACGCTTGAGGTGGTTGCGGCGGGGATTACGTCCGCGCCGGTTAGCGTTACGATAAAGTAAGAAGAAGCACTTCTTTTTCTGAAGAAAAAGAAGCAAAAAGACTTTGTTCCTGGCCGCTCGTGATCGAGCGACCAGGAATAAAGAGCAAAAGTTTTTTGCTTCTTTTTTTCAAAAAAGAAGAATCCTTCTAACTTTCTTCTTTCCGCTCATTCAATATCGGATTGAGCACCAGCGAAGCCGCGAAAATCCCGACCGACGTCAGCGCCGCAATACCGGCGATCATGGCGAAGAACGCGGCCTTGTTCATGCCGGCCCAGTAGCTGCCGAGATATCCGGCCATATAATTGCCCAGCGCGTTGGACAGGTAATTCACCGCCATCATCAGCGACGCGAGCTTGGGTGGTGCGGCCTTGCTGAATAGCGAGAGCCCGACAGGCGAGAGATAGAGTTCGCCGACCGTCTGGATCGCCATTGCCGCCAGCAGCCAGAGCCAGGTCACCTTGTGGGTGGGACTCATCGACAGCGCCGGAATGATCAGCAGGCCGTAGGCGGCGGCGGTGCCGGCGCAGCCATAGGCCATTTTGATAATGGAACTCGGTTCGCGGCCGCGCGCCGCCTGGCGGGCCCAAAGCGCTATGATCAGCGGCGTAAAGGCGAAGATGAAAAACGGATTGAAGGATTGGATATCCTCGGCATCGAGCCGGAAATGCATGGGCAGGCCGAGATTGGTGTATTTCTCCGCCATCAGGGCGATCGTCAGGCCCTGCTGTTCGTAACAGCCCCAGAAGAACAGATTGAAGAAGGCAACGACGCAGAGGGCGGCCACGGCGCGGCGGTCGTTGCGGGTGAGCGGCGCATGCGCGGTGGCGGACGCCATGCGGCGCTGCCGCACATCCGGCGGCAGGGCGCGCTGGCCGGCAAGATTGATGGCGACGCCGATCAGCATGCCGATGCCGGCGGCCGCGAAACCGTAATGCCAATGCGGGGGGCCGGCATCCCAATGCGCGACGCGGCCGCAAATAATCGGCGCGATCAGGGCGCCGAGATTGATGCCGACGTAGAACACGGAGTAGGCGCGATCGATGCGCTGATCGCCCGGCTTGTACAGGCCGCCTACCTGGGTCGCGATGTTCGGCTTGAAAAACCCGTTGCCCAGCACGAGGGTTAGCAGACCGGGAAAGAACAGATGCGTATCGGTGAGCATGAATTCGCCCACCGCCATGGTGAGGCCGCCCGCAATGACCGCGCGGCGCTGGCCGAAATAGCGATCGGAGAGAAAACCGCCGAGCAGGCCGGTGAGATATGTGCCGGAGCTGTAAAGCCCATATACCAGCGCCGCGAGTGGTTGCGGGCCCAGCGGGCCATAGAGGAATTCCAGCGCGGATTTTACCGTGTGGTAGCCGAAAATCATGTCGGGCGTGCGGTCGATGAAGAGATAATCGACC
>DATJOH010000489.1:0-3924 GCA_035507235.1 Acetobacteraceae bacterium | reverse complement strand
AGGAATATGCAGCAAGTGAAAATGGTTCGTTGTGATTGAGAAGACTGCTTCCTTTTTGTTCAAAATCGTCCAGCATATTTTGCGCTAACGCGATTCCGAGGCAGAGTGCCTGAAATGAATCGTCTCCACAGATATCTCTTGGTCGGATTTGCCACGGCTGGATGGATACCGGGCATGCCCAAACGTCCGGGTTGCCAGCCTTAAGGTAGGGCGCTCCGATTTCGACCAATATATCGAAATCGTCCGCCGGCGCCAATCGTCCTTGAATGCGAAGGGTTGCTATTGTCGTGGCCAAGAAAGTCTCTCTCTTCTGCCCTGCCTAGCTGGCACCTCGCCGGATGGCCCGTCGGTTGGAATTCTCTCGCATGGCACAACGGATTGCGAGCAGTACTTGTTTTTTTGCTGCAAACGGAAATGAGCAAAAGTTCTTTGCTTCTTTCTTTCAAGAAAGAAGAATCTTCCTTCTACTCCCCACTAAGATCCCGCCGCCGCCGATCCAATTCTTCCGCATACCGCCGCAGGGCGTATTGTTCCGTCAAGAGCCCGATCACCCGCATGCTCTTGTCGCTTTCCACCACCGCCAGCGCGTCGGCCTCGGCGCGTTCGAACATGTCCACGGCCTCCTTTACCGTCATGTCCGGTAGCAGAACGACGCCGCGGTGGTGCAGGATTTCGCTGACGCGGCTGATCGTTGCGTCGGCGGCGTAGGCGTCGGCCAGCCAGACGATGCCGGTGTAGCGGTCGGCTTCGTCCAGGGCGATGATGCGCGCCGTGCTGCCCAGGGGATTTTCGCGGCGGAACATGGCGAGGGTCATATCCGCCGGAACGGTGCGCACTTCCCGCCGCATCATGCGGCCCACCGTCAGGTTGCGCATCCAGCCGATATCGACGGCGCTGCGGATGGCTTCGCCGCGCAGGTGGAAGCGCCAGGTGGCGAAGGAATAGCCGAAGGTGCGGCGCACGGTCAGCGAACTGACCACCGAGGCGGCCAGCACCGCGACGGTGAGGGGGAAACTGCCGGTGCTTTCGAGCGCCAGGAACGACATGGTGAGCGGGCCGCCGACCACGGCGACGGCGAAGGCGCTCATGCCGACCAGGCCGTAGATCACTTCGGGGAACATCGGCACCGGCCAGATGAGCAGCATGATGGCGGCGAAGGCTTTTCCCAGCAGCGCGCCCATGAGGAGCGAGGCGAAGAACAGGCCGCCGCGGAAGCCGGAGCCGATGGAAATGGCGGAGGCGGCGGATTTCAGCGCCAGCAGGATCAGCAATGTGCGTAACGGCACGTCGGCGGTGAGCACGACGTGCAGGGCGCCATGGCCGCTGGACAGCATGGCGGGTGAAATGAGGGCGGCAGCACCGAGCGCCAGGCCGCCGATGGCCGGACGTATCCAGGCCGGGACGAAACTGCGCCGGAACGTCGCTTCGGTGAGCGTCACGCCGCGCATCAGCATCACGCCCGCCAGCGCCGCCAGCATGCCCAACACCAGGATCGGAATGAACGCGGCCAGCTCCGCCACGGGGAGCAGCGGCACATCGAAGCCCGGTTCGTCGCCGAGGAGTTTTCGCGCCGTGATGACGGCGGTGATGGCGGCGCCGACCACGGGGGCGAGCGTCGCGAGCGAGTAGGTGCCGATGACGAGCTCGTAGGCGTAGAAGGCGCCGGTGAGCGGGGCGTTGAAGGCGGCGGCGATGGCGCCCGCGGCGCCGGCGCCGACCAGCACGCGCATGTCGCCGCGGCGCAGGCGGAAGGCGCGGCCGAGGCGGCTGCCGACGGCCGAGCCGATTTGGGTGAAGCCGGCTTCCAGGCCGACGCTGGCGCCGAAGCCGTTGGAAATGAGGGTTTGCGCCACCACGATGAGGCTGTCGCCGAGCGACATTCGGCCGCCATAGAGGGCGTTGGCCTCGATCGGGTCGATGGTGCGGCGGGAGCGCCAGCGGGCGAGGGCGAGGGCGAACAGGCCCATGAGCACGCCGCCGATGGCGGGCACCAGGGCGCGGCTGCGTGGGATGTCCATTTGCGCCGACAGGCGTGCGCCGGCTTGGATGCCGAAAAGCAGTTGGTGCATGGTTTGGGTGGTGAGATTCATCGCCACGGTGAGCAGGCCGGCGGCGATGCCGACCAGGGCGGCGAGCACCACAAGCCAAATTTCGTCCGCGCGCACCAAGGCACGGGCTGCGGTTGGCGCGTGTTCCAGCCGTCGCAGCAGGCCGCGGGGGCGCGGCGGGAGGCGCACGGCTTCGGGGGCAGGCCGGGTAGTGGTGTCGGCGGGCGCCATGGGCGCGATTTCCCGCATTACGACGTTGGCGGCGCAAGCCGAATGTGACGCAATGGCACGGGAACGACACTGGCCGTAGAAATCGAGGGCCAGGGTGCACACCCTGGCCCTCGCGGTGCTTAGTCGACGAGCGCCGCCTTACGTACCAGAAGGCGGTCATTCTGCCGGGTGATTTCCACGGCATTCGCCGGCTCGTTGATGCCACGCGGCGTGGAAAGTTTGACGGTCTGGCCCGGTGCCAGAACAGCTTCGAACCGCACCGGCGCCGCGGCCTCACCCGGCGGGGCGAAGGTGGCGACGACATGGAAGCCGTCCGCCCTGGCGGTGTAGTAAACGTCCCCGGCCACCTGGCCGAGGTCGATGGTCTGGTCCTGGATCGGCTTCACCGCCTGCGCAGCGGCGGGCCCGGCAAGCCCCGCGGTCAGCGCCGCGGCAATCAAAGTGCGATAGGTCTGCATGGTCTGCTCCTGGAAGGCGCGACCCATCCGGTCGCGGTTGCCAGAAACTAGTGTGCAGTGCACCATTAGTCCAATAGATGGGGTTAATGATGGCTATCGACCACGCTAATCTCGCGAAGCTGGATCTGAACCTGCTGGTGGCATTGGATGCGCTGTTGAGCGAGCGGAGCGTGACCCGGGCGGCGGCGCGGCTGGGCCTCGGCCAATCGGCCATGAGCCACAGCCTGGCGCGGCTGCGCACGCTGTTCGGCGACGAATTGCTGACGCGGGCGCCGGACGGCATGCACGCCACGCCGCGCGCGATGGCGTTGCAGGACCTGGCACGGCAGGCGCTGGCGCAGGTGGAAGCGCTGGTGGCGCCGCGCCATGCTTTCGATCCCGCCACGGCCGACCACGTGTTCCGCATCGGCCTGCCGGACAGCATGGAGGTGTTGCTGATACCCCGGCTGCTCGCCGATGTGCGCGCCACCGCGCCGGGGGTGCGGCTGCGGCTTTATACCACCGGCGATCCCGCGCAGACCCTGGCCGATCTGGATGGGGATCGTATCGATCTGGCGATGGCCGTCGGGCCGCTGCCGGACGGCAGCACGCACCATAAGCGGCGCGTGCTGCAACCGGCGACATTTCTATGCATGTTCAATGCGGCCCACGTGCATGTGGCAACGCCCATTTCGATCGACGATTATCTCGCCTACCCGCACATCCTGACCAGCGTGCGCCAGGGCGAACGCGGCGTGGTGGACGATGCGCTGGAAAAACTCGGGCTGAAACGCACCGTGGCACTGACCACGCCGCGCTTTCTGGCGGTGCCCTACCTGGTGCAGGCGGCGCCGGTAATTACCACCATGCACGCGGAACTGGCGCATTTGTTCGCGGAACGGCTTGGCCTGACGTTAAGCGATCCGCCTATTGCGTTACCAAAACTTCCCATTACGTTGCTGTGGCACGCGTCCTACGACCGCGATCCGGCGCATGTCTGGCTGAGGCAGGCGGTGATGCGGGTGGCGGAGAAGCGAGGGGAGGGATAAAGGGAGGAAGGGTTCTTTTTTAAAAAAAAGAACCAAAAAGCCTACGTTGAGCCTATCGGCGCTGAAGAAGAGTAGCCAAGCACATTACCCGCCGCGGATCGGAAAATAGGCGCAACAGACAAAAGTTTTTTGGTTCTTTTTTTCAAAAAAGAACTCTTC
>DATJOH010000488.1:0-2133 GCA_035507235.1 Acetobacteraceae bacterium | reverse complement strand
TAGCGGGGTCCAGGGCGTCACGCCCTGGTGGGGGTCCAGGGGGCAAAGCCCCCTGGTCGCCGAAGGTAACCCTTCCCGCTACCCGCCCATTCGTGCACGCAGCACATATTTCAGCGGTTTGCCGAGGGCGGTGCGGGGGAGTTCGTCCAGCAGCAGAAGGTGCCGCGGCACTTTGTAATTGGCCATGCGCTCGCGGCACCAGGCGGTGAGGTCCTCCAGCGTGAGTGTTTGGTCCGGTTTCAGCACGACCGCGGCCCCGCACGCTTCCCCCAGGCGCGTGTCCGGCACGGCGACGATGGCCACTTCCGCGACGGCGGGATGCGTCATCAGAACATTTTCGATTTCCGCCGGGTATGCATTGAAGCCGCCGACGATCACCACGTCCTTGATGCGGTCAAGGATGCGCAGATTGCCGTCGGCGCCGATGCGCCCGACATCGCCGGTATGCAGCCAGCCTTCGGCATCGATGGCCTCCGCGGTGGCCGCCGGATCCTCGAAATAGCCTTGCATGACGTTTGGCCCGCGCACCAGGATTTCGCCGCTATCCGCGCCCTCGGCGGCGTCGATGCGCAGTTCCACGCCGGGCAGCGGCGCGCCCACGCTGCGGGCGATGGTTTCGAAATCGGCATCCGGCGCGTTGGCGCTGACCAGGGCGGTGGCTTCGGTCAGTCCGTAGCTGGTCAGCACCAGATCAAAACGCAATTCGTCGCGCAGCCGGCGGATGAGGTCCACCGGCACGTTGCTGGAGCCGGTATGGGCGACGCGCAGGCTCGCCAGATCGAATTCCGCGCGGCGCGGATGATCCAGTATGGCGAAAAACAAGGTTGGCGGCCCCATCAGCACGGTAATGCGTTCCTGCGCGATCAGCCCCATCACAGCGATCGGATCGAACACGGCAATCGGCCAGGTCGCCATACCCGCCATCAAGCCGGAAACGAAACCGGAGCGATATCCGAACGAGTGGAAGAATGGATTGACGATGATCTGCCGGTCGTCCGGCCGCAAATCGTTCAGCCTGTTCCATACGCCGACCATCCACAGCGCCTGGCGCTGCGAGTGCATGGCCCCTTTCGGCGCACCTGTCGTGCCGCTGGTGAAAAGAATATCGCCGGTATCCTCCGGCCGCACCTCGGCGCTCCTGGCCGCCAACGCCGCGCCGTCGCCGCCTGCCGCCAGAAAATCCCGCCAACGTACGCAGCCAGGTCGGTTTGCATCGTCGAGCAGAACGATTGTCTCGAGCGACGGCAGCCCGGATACGATGTGGCCCGCGTCCGCGTCGCCGCATTCCCGCGTCAGCATGGCGGCATAATCGTTGCCGAGAAATTCCCCCACGGTCAGCAGCACGCGCGCGCGGGTTTTGCGCAAGATGTAGGCGGCTTCAGGCGCCTTGAAGCGTGTATTCAGCGGCACCAGTGCCGCGCCGGCAATTTGCAGCCCGGCCGCCGCCACCACCCACGCCACGCAATTCGGCGCCCAGATGGCAACGCGATCGCCGCGCGCCACGCCCGCCGCGATGAACGCACCGGCCGCCTGCCAGGCCGCGTCGCCGAAGGCGCGAAAACTGAGGCGCGCGCCATCTTCGCCCACGAACGCCAGCGCATCGCCGTAATGCGCCGCGGCCGCGTGCACCAAATCCGCCATGCGCGCCTGCGCCGCGGGCGCTGTCCCATCCACCATGCACGATTGCTCCGCTGAGCCTGGCCGCCGCATAGCGTACTCGCGGCCGGCGCGTGCATCGCTCTCTTGATGATCGCCTTGTTCAGGTACTGACGCGCAGCGCTCGCCGCATCGCTGAACGGCAGGCTGGGCGGACCGCGTCGTCGCCCACCCTTCCTTCCCCCATCAGCGGCAACTCACGGCGAGAACGTAACATTCCACGATTGCGTCTCGGCAACCGGCTGACCGTTGCGTAAAATGGGCGCAAAACGAACCCGCCCGCTGCGCAGCCAGTCCAGCACGGCGTTGCCGAACGCTTCGCCACCCGCAACATGTGTCACGTGGCAGCCGGTCGGAACGCCGCTCGTTTCAATACGGCAACCGACGCCGACAACGCCGCTCCTGCCCTGCTCCTCATACTCCGAGGGGTAGGCCGGGCTGCCGCCATGCACGGGCCGCGCCGAGAAATCGCGGCTA
>DATJOH010000487.1:0-7629 GCA_035507235.1 Acetobacteraceae bacterium | reverse complement strand
ATCCAGATCGTTTCCGCATCGCTGCGCGACATCGGCGGCGGGCTTTCCGCCGGCACCGATGAAACCGCCTGGGTGCAGACCAGCTATCTCATTGCCGAAATCATCGTCATTCCGCTCTCCGGCTGGCTTTCGCGCGTTGTATCTACGCGCTGGCTGTTTACCATATCCGCCGTGGGCTTCACCGCCAGCAGCCTGCTGTGCGGCTGGGCCTGGAATATCCAGAGCATGATTTTCTTCCGGGCGCTGCAGGGTTTTCTCGGCGGCTCGATGATCCCCACCGTCTTCACCACCGCCTTCATTTATTTCCAGGGGCCGCAACGCGTCATTGCCGCCGCCACCATCGGCGCGCTGGCCTCGCTCGCGCCGACGCTTGGCCCCACCATCGGCGGCTGGATTACCGACAATTATTCCTGGCACTGGCTGTTTTTCGTCAATCTGCTGCCGGGCATTTTCGTCGCCGTGGTCGTGCCCATTCTGGTGCGCATCGACAAGCCGGATGTCTCGCTTCTGAAAGGCGCCGATTATCCCGGCATGATCCTGATGGCGCTGTTCCTCGGCTGTCTGGAATATGTGCTGGAAGAAGGCGAGCGCTGGGACTGGTTCGGTGATTCCACAATCCGCGGGGCCGCCTGGATTTCCGGCATCAGCTTCGTTCTGTTCATCTGGCGCAGCCTCACCTACGCGCGCCCGGTGGTGGATTTGCGCGCCCTCGGCGACCGCAATTTCGCCCTGGGCTGTTTCTTCTCCTTCGTCACCGGCATCGGCCTGTTCGCCACCATCTACCTCACGCCGCTATTCCTCGGTGAAGTGCGCGGCTATTCGGCGTTGCAGATCGGCGTTGCCATTTTCTCCACCGGCGTTGGCCAGGTGCTGACCATTCCGCTCTACACCCTTCTCGCGCCGCGCGTGGATTTGCGCTGGCTGCAAATGTTCGGCCTGGCGCTGTTTGCCCTCAGCATGTGGCAATTCATGCCCATCACGCACGACTGGGGTTGGCAGCAATTGCTGCTGCCGCAACTGCTGCGCGGTTCCGCGCAGCAATTCGCGGTGCCGCCGAACGTCACCATGACGCTCGGCAGCCTGCCGCCGGCACGCCTGAAACTTGCCTCCGGCCTGTTCAACCTGATGCGCAATCTCGGCGGCGCCATCGGCATCGCCGTCTGCGGCACGCTGCTGAACAACCGCACCAACCTGCATTTCCTGCGCCTCGCGGAACATCTTACCACCAGCAACCCCGCCGCCGTCGATTTGATCAACCGCGTCACCGGCGCGCAAACCGCCGCGCAGTCAGGCGACGCGGTGCACGGTGCCGTGTCCGCCTTGCGCCTGCTGTGGTCGCTGACACTGCGCGAGGCGCAGACACAGAGTTTCGCCGATTGTTTCGCGGTGATCGGGGTGTGTTTCGTGGTGGCGACGGTGATGGTGCCGCTGCTGCGGAAGCCAACCGTCATGGCGGCGCCTTCGGCGGAGGCGCATTAAGGAAGGAAGAGTTCTTTTTTGAAAAAAAGAACCAAAAAACTTTTGTTTATGGCTGCCAACGGTTTGTCCAAATGGGCACGTCCGTTGCCGCCCGTAACAGATAAAAGTTTTTTGGTTCTTTTTTTCAAAAAAGAACCCTTCCTTAGCGCGGCTCACGCTTCAGGGTGACATGGGTGAGCCAGTCCTTCCACGCATCCAGGGTTTTTTCCGAGCCCAGCGGTGAACCCTCATCCATCACATCGCCGTGCCAGGCGCGCAGCACGATGAAATTATTCGCCTGCCCCTTCATGATGCGATACCAGGTCACTTCGTAACGTTTCAGCGTCACGCTCCCCGCGTCCGCCAGCTTGCGCAGCGCCGCCATATTCGGGTCGCTGCACGTTACCAGCATGTCCTGCACGGTGAATTCGGGCGCCGCCACGCCGATCATGCCGGCGTCGCCCAGCTTGCTGCTGAACGGCGTCTTGACGATGTTCAGCTTGCCGCAGATTTGCCGCATGACGCCGACGGCGCTGCCCACCACCTGCTCCGGATCGCGCGACAGCGCCATGGTCTTGATGGTGACCATGTCCGTCCAGTCGAGATCAGTTTCGCCGGGTGGCACCCACGCCGTCACCAGGGTGTCCGCCGAAACGCCGCCTTCCACCTGGACCCAGTTCGTGTGGCCGGGAAAGCCGGGGATACTCACCTGGTCGGTGTAGGTGGCGCCCGCGGGCGGCGCGGCATTGCCCCTCACTTCCGCGCGGCCGGGGTGCGGCAGGCCAAGCAGGCCCGCCGCCACCACGCCTTGCATCAGCAAGCAAACCCACCGCCTCGCCCGTGATGCCATCCACCCTCGATCCTCAATCCTCGGCCTGCAGCATCCGCGATACCAGGCCCGCCAGCACCGCGCCGACGATCGGCGCCGCCCAGAACAGCCACAACTGATCGATATACGGCCCGCCGGCAACCAGCGCCGGCCCGGTGCTGCGCGCCGGGTTGACCGACGTATTCGTCACCGGAATGGAAATCAGATGGATCAGGGTCAGCGCCAGGCCGATCGGAATGCCCGCGAAGCCGAGCGGCGCCCGCGGCGATGTCGCACCGATGATCACCACCAGGAAGAAGAAGGTGCACACCACTTCGCACACCGCGCAGGCAATCAGGTTGAAATTGCCGGGGCTGTAATCGCCGTAGCCATTGCTGGCGAAGCCGCCGACGTCATAGTTCGGCTGCCCGCTGGCAATCACGTACAGCACCCAGGCTGCGGCGATCGCACCCACCACTTGCGCCACCACGTAGGCCGGAATGTCGGTGGCCTTGAACCGCCCCGCGGCCCACAGCCCGAACGTCACCGCCGGGTTGAAGTGCCCGCCGGAAATATGACCGACGGCGTACACCATGGTGAGCACCGTGAGACCGAAGGCGAAAGCAACGCCGATGAAGCCGATGCCGAGTCCCGGGTACGCGGCATCGAGTATCGCCGCGCCGCAACCGCCGAACACCAGCCAGAACGTGCCGAAAAACTCGGCGAACGCCCGTCGAGCTATGGTCATATTTCACTCCCCGGGGCCTGAACGGCCCTCCTATGCGTTATGGCGGCATACCGCCGCGTGCAGCGCCGCCCACCCGGACATAACGCACCCGCGCCCATTACGCCACCTGCCCGAACGTCGCGGCCTTGCGGTTTGCGTGGCCACATGCTTGCCTCCGCTACGCAAAACGACAAAACCGGCGGAGGAAGCGCCCATGGATACGCATGTCGCCACCTGGCCTGAGACCGACCTTGCCGACATTCCCGGCATTGTCGCGCGCCTCGCCGCGAACGCGCCGGCGATTGCGCGCTCCACCGCGCCCGAACGCGTGGCCAAGCTGAAAAAACTTTATCAGGCGGTGTTCGACCATCGCGCCGAAATCGCCGAGGCCGGGTTCGCGGAACTCGGCATGAACGGCATGCTGCATTTATTGCCGTTAAAAGACGAAATCGACACTGCCTGCGCGCACCTGGCGGAATGGATGCGCGACGAGGAGGTGGAGTCCGTCCCGTCGTTGATGGGTCGCCGCGCCTATATCAAATACGAACCCAAGGGCGTGGTGCTGCACATCGCCACCTGGAATTCGCCGGTGCTGATCAGCCTCTCGCCGGCGGTGAATGCCATTGCCGCGGGCAACGCCGTGGTGATCAAGCCTTCGGAAATCGCGCCGCACGCGGCGGATATCGTAC
This sequence comes from Acetobacteraceae bacterium, assembly GCA_035507235.1. GTDB lineage: Bacteria > Pseudomonadota > Alphaproteobacteria > Acetobacterales > Acetobacteraceae > CAJCIS01. Next base: position 3,947 of record DATJOH010000487.1, on the reverse strand, counting down.
GGCGCATCATCGCATCCGTATTTCCGCGCGACGAGGTGACGGTGGTTACCGGCGGTGCCGCCGCGGCGGAAAAACTGCTGGAACAGCCGTTCAACCATATTTGTTACGTCGGCAATAACCGCATCGGCCGCCTGGTGATGCGGGCCGCCGCCGAACATTTCGCCAATGTGACGCTGGAAATGGGGGGCAAGAACCCCGCCATTGTCGATGCCAGCGCCGACATCGAGGATGCCGCCGCGAAAATCGCCTATGCCCGCAGCCTGATTGCCGGCCAGGTTTGCCTCTGCCCCGATTACATCCTGGTGCAGCGCGACGCCGCCGAAAAACTGACCGCCGCGCTGGCCGACCGTTTCACCGCCATGTTCAATCCGGACGGCAAGGGATTTGCCGCCGCCGCGGATTATCCGCGCATCGTCAATCACCGCCACACGCGCCGCATCGCCGCCCTGATCGAGGACGCCACCGCGAAAGGCGCGAAAATCGCCTTCGGCGGCGACATCGACGAAGCCAGCCGCTTCATTCCGCCCACCATCCTCACCGGCGTCACCGAAGCGATGGATATTTTTCAGGAGGAGATTTTCGGCCCCGTGCTGACCATCCATCCCTACGACACGCCGGCGCAGGCGCTGGCGGAAATCGCCAAACGCCCGAAACCGCTCGGCCTCTACGTTTTCGCGCGCGACAAGGATGCCGCCCGCTTTTTCCTGGACAACACCCGTGCCGGCAGCAGCGCCGTCAACAACGCCGTGGTGCAGGCCAATATCAGCAGCCTGCCGTTCGGCGGTGCCAACCATAGCGGCATCGGTCGCCTGGGCGGCCGCGCCGGCTTTATCGAGTTTTCCAATCCGCGCGCCGTGGTAGAAGACGCTTACGACCCCGCGGACAATGCGCCCATGTTCTACCCACCCTACCCGGAAGGCGCCGCCATGTTCGTGGAGCAGATGCTCACCCCCGCCTGATCCATGAGCGTCGAAACCGTCCGCGCCTTTCTTGCCGCCCACGCGCCTGACATTACGGTCATCGAACTGGCCGAAAGCACGGCCACCGTTCCGCTGGCCGCACAAGCGCACGGCGTGCCGCCGGCGCGCATCGCGAAAACCCTCTCGCTCCGCATCGGCGACCGCGTCGTGCTGGTGGTGGCCCGCGGCGACGCGCGGCTCGATAACCGCAAGGCGAAATCCGTGTTCGGCAGCCGCTTTCGCATGCTGCGCACCGACGAAGTGGAATCCGCTACCGGCTTTCCCGTCGGTGCCGTCTGCCCTTTCGGCGTGCCGCCCACGCTGGCAATCTATTGCGATGTCGCCTTGCAGGCATTCGACGAAGTGCTGCCCGCGGCCGGGTCCACCCACAGCGCCGTGCGCATCGCGCCACTGCGGCTGGCGACATTGGTGGGGGCGACGTGGATCGACGTGTGCGAGGTGCCGCAGCAGTAGGAAAGGTTCTTTTTTGAAAAAAAGGTAACTGCCCAGGTAGGGCAAAAAAGAGAACAGGCAAGAAAAGGCTTCTTTTCTGAAGAAAAGAAGCAAAAGACTTTTATCAGTTGCGTCCAACAGCCAGTCCAAACCGGTGGATTCGGATGCAAGCCGCAACGGACAAAAGTTTTTTGGTTCTTTTTTTCAAAAAAGAACACTTCCTTACTTCTTTCTTCCCGACCAATTCGTAATAACCTCGTGCACCCCGCCCGCCGCCTCAGTAGCGACCGCCACCGCGATATCGCCCCAGAAACCATTCAGCGCGCCGCGCGGGAAATCATGACCTTGTGCGACGTCGCCGGCGATTTTGCCGTAGGCGTCTAATACCCGCCAGTGGATTTCCACTTGCTGCTCGCTGCCGGCGATGTCGGTGACGTGCACCAGGCCGTGTAAGACAAAATCGGCTTCGTCCGGTTTCGTTACCAACTGATCGCCTGTCTCGGGCAAGTGGCGGCGCATTTGCGCATCGAGGCTCATGTCGCCGTCGCCAGGAGCGCCGGTGACGCCGGCGAAATAGATGCGCGCCGGCCGGTTATAGAGCGAGTTCGGATCGCTCTGGGCCATGGTGGCCTCTACCGAGCGCAGCAGGGACATTACCTTGGGGGCGGCGTCGGTGGCGGCGCTGCTCAGGGTGCCGGCGTCGCCCGCGGCCCAGGCGCCCGCCGGGATTGGCTGGCCGGAGAAGCTGCCACGGTTATGCGCGGCGCCGTCCAGCAGCGTGTAAGTCGGCCGCACTTCCGGACCTTGCAGGTCGGCGGTGACGCGCAGTTGCCAGTCCCCGGGTTTCGCAGCTTCGGGGAAGGCGGGGAGTTCCTCCGCGACCAGGGCGTCAGTCAGGGCGCGCGAAAACTGTTTGGCGGTGTCCGCGGGCAGCAGGGCCGCGGTCGGCGGCGGCACGGTGAGGCGCGCCGGCGGCGGGTGCGCCAGACGCAAGGCCGTCGGGCCAGGATTGCCCGCGAAGGGGCGTGGCAGATCGCCGCAGCCGGCGAGCACGGCCAACAGCAGGAGGGCACGGAAACGCAGCACCGGAAAAGCGCACCACCGTCAACGTCGAGCGGTGCCGCATGCACGCCGGGCGGGCGTCGCGCAACTGACAAACCGGCAACCGGTTAGCGCGCGCGGAAGAACCCGAGCAGGCGCATAAGCGGCGAGCGGCGGCGAAGCGGTGGTTGCAGCATGTGCGCGTAATACAGCAGCGCGCCCTCCATGCAGGTAAAGGCGCGGGGCTGCGCGCCCACGGTTTGCGCCACCACGCTGCCGGCGGTGCGCCAAATGGTCAGCGCGCGGCGGCGCGGTCCGCCGCCGCGGAGCAGCACCAGCTCCTCGAATTCGGCACCGTCCAGCACTTGGTCCAGCAGCACGGCCATGGTCAGACCACGGCGAATCGCCCAATCGCGCACGAAAACAAGCTCCTCCAAAGGGAAGGCCTGGCCATACGGGGTGCGCGGACAATCCAGGGCGCGACTGCGCATGCAAGACTCCAGAACGACCGCCAGTAGCAGCGGGTCGGGCCATTATAACGCGCCAGTCATTGAGATTTCCTTCCAATACGGCGGTTGCGGTCATTTTTCTCTGCAACTGCGACGATTGGCCCCCTGGCGCTCTGCGCCGCGTGGTTTTAAGCGCCAGCCGTAAGGACAAGGATTGGGAGATTCGCCATGGCTCGCGTCGCACTCGTCACCGGGGGAAGCCGGGGGATCGGGGCTACCATCAGCACCGCATTGCAGGAAGCCGGCCGCCACGTGGTCGCAAGCTACGCCGGCAACGACGCCGCCGCGAAAGCGTTTCATGAGGCGACCGGTATCGCGGTGATGAAGTTCGACGCCGGCGACTTCGCGGCGTGCCAGGCGGCGGTGGAAAAGATCCACGCCGAGCACGGACCGATCGAAATCCTAGTAAATAATGCCGGTATCACCAAGGACGCGACCATGGGGCGCATGACGCGCGATATGTGGGACGCGGTGATCGATACCAACCTCGGCAGCTGCTTCAATCTGTGCAAGCTGACCTTCGAGGATATGCGCGCCAAGAAATTCGGCCGCATCGTCAATGTCGGCTCAATCAACGGCCAGGCCGGCCAGTATGGGCAGGTGAATTACGCCGCCGCGAAATCCGGCATCCATGGCTTCACCAAGGCGCTGGCACAGGAAGGCGCGCGCTTCGGCATTACCGTCAACGCCATCGCCCCCGGCTATGTCGATACGGATATGGTCCGCGCCGTGCCGGAAGACGTGCTGCAAAAGATTATTGCGAAAATCCCGGTCGGCCGCCTCGGCCACGCCCACGATATCGCCCGCGGCGTCGCGTTCCTCACCGCCGACGATGCCGATTTCATTACCGGCTCAACCCTCTCCATCAACGGCGGCCAACATATGTACTGATCGGGGCGGGGTGGGATTGCCTCCGGCGGCCGGGGGCTTTGCCCCCGGACCCCCACCAGGGCGTGACGCCCTGGACCCCGCTCCTTAGTCAGGG
>DATJOH010000486.1:0-4093 GCA_035507235.1 Acetobacteraceae bacterium | reverse complement strand
CGGCGGCGGACCGCACGGCGGCGGGGGCTGGGGACCGCACCGGTAATCCGGCCGGGTTCAGGGCCAGCGCTGGGTCCAGTCGATTTCGATCATGCGGAGATCGAGCGAACTCGCGATTTCCTGTTTGGTGGCCAGCCGGATCGACACCGCGGGGAGCATTTCGAAAATCACCTGGCCGATGCCGTAGGCACCCGGTTCGTTATCCTTGACGATGATTTTCGTCGGGTGTTTCGTTTCGCCGACAAATTCCGCTGACGGAAAATGCACCCAGTTGTCGGGGTTTTTCACCACCGCATCGCCGCGCGGGCCGAAATCGAACGCCAGCAGGATGCGATCGCGGGCAATGCGCCGCCCCGGCCGGTAGGTGGAACTCAGTTCAAATACCCAGAAGGCCTTGCGCGACGGCTTGCCACTGTAGCTGTAGCTGAGCTTGCCGGCCTTGTAGTCGGCCATGCTCTCCTCGTCGGTTTTGCTCCAGCGAAAGAAGAGGGTCATGTTCGGCCTCCCGGCGTGCACACGTGTGATTCATGTTTTGGCAAGGATTCGCTGCCAAATTCGCGCAGTTTATTTGGAGATGCCTAACATGAGTTTCGTGACCACGGTTGGCAATGCCGCCACCCAGCCCGCCACGGTGGTGACGGCCGCGCAGCAGCGCAAGGCGGATCGGGCTGGCGAGGGTGACAACAGTGCGCCTGACCTCAAGGCGACGCAGGTGCAGCAGGGGCAGGAAAATCCGGGTAAATTGAATATTGTGACGTAGCGCCGCCTACAGGCGGTGCATGGCGCACAGCTTGTTGCCGTCGAGATCGCGCAAATAGGCGAGATACAGACGGGCAAGGCCCTGGCGTATGCCGGGCGGGTCCTCGCAACTCGTGCCGCCTGCGGCAAGACCCGCGGCATGCCAGGCATCCGCCTGTTCGGGCGAGTTGGTGGCGAAGCCGATAGTGCCGCCGTTGGCCACGGTGGCTGGCTGACCGTTGAGCGGACGGGCGATCGCGAAAATACCGGTTTTGGTTATCCAGAAAACGCGGTCGCCATCGACCAGGCCCGGCGTGACGCCGAGTGTGGCGAGCAGCGAGTCGTAGAACGTTTTAGCCGCTTCAAGGTTGTTGGTGCCGACCATAACGTGGGAGAACATGGGAAATCCTTGCGCTTTGCGGCCGATTATGGCGCGCGAAGGGCAGGAAGGAAAGGGGGCTCTTTTTGAAGAAAGTCAGGAAGGCAAGCAGTTCTTTTTTGAAAAAAAGAACCAAAAAACTTGCGTCTGTTGCGGCTGGCATCCGAATCCGCCGATTTGGACTGGCTGTTGGATGCAACTGATAAAAGTCTTTTGCTTCTTTTCTTCAGAAAAGAAGTTCTTTCCTGCCTGACTTTAGATCGCCGGCAAGGCACGCCGCGCTATGTGCGCCGTCCATGCAATGATTTCATGCCGCGGCACGGCGGCGATTGCGCCTGTCGCGCTCCGAATTTCAGCGATCATCGGTTCGGCACGCTGGCCCAGGCGCGCGCGGGAGGTGCTCGATTGCGATAAGGCGCGCTCCACCAGTGTTTCGCTTGTGACGGCATTGGCCACGATCAATCCGGCTGTTTCTATATGGCGGAAAGGAGAGTCCAGCAGAACCGCCACGTGGGATGGAAATTCGTCCGACTTGCGGCGCTGGCGATCGGCATCGTCTTCGGCGAAACGTTCCACGATGGCGTGATAATCGCGGAGCCAGTCGTTTTGCGGCAATTTCGGGTGCTCGTCGTCGAATAACAGGACAGCGCCGTCCGGTTCGAGCAATCCGTCGAGTTTTTGCAGTGTATCCGCGCGGTCCATCCAGTGGAAGGCGCGGCCGATCAGCACGGCGCGGAAGCGACCGAGGCTTTGGTCGAGACTGCGCGAGCCCCCCGGCACGACGCGGATGTTTTGCACCCGTGACGTCAGACTGCGGGCAATGGCAAGCATGGCGGGTTCGGGGTCCAGCGCGATGACTTCGCCCGCGAAGGGCGCGAAAGCGAGGGCCAGGTGGCCCGGGCCGCAGCCGAGATCGAGCAGGCGGTCGGTGGGTGCGACGGCTAGGAGGGAAGCGAGGCGCGCGATGAGGGCCGGCGGATAGGGCGGACGGCCGGCGAGATAATGATCAGCGGCCGTTTGGAAGCGGCGCGCCGGGAAGTCGCGGGCCGCGTATGGGTCGGTATCGGGGGCCATCTCATGCCTGCAGTGGGGTGGTTTCGCCATGCATGCAATGCCGCGGGGCACCCTGCCCAGGCGTTACATCGGTCGGCGACCGCTTTTTGTATTGCGAATGCCTCGCATTTGCAGTTAAATCTGAGGGTCGGAAAGGATTTGCGATGCCCCACGCTTTGAGCTGCCGCGCCACGGTATCCATTGAGCAAAGCGTGCTGCTTTGGTGCATGCGTGCCTGCGTCGCGGTGCCGCGGGACGACGCGGCGGTCAGGGACGCGCTTGCACATTTGGGTGCCGCTTCTGCTTGGCCCGCCTTTGCCCGCTTCATAACGGTTGTGCGCGACTACGTGCCGGACATGGTTGTTGTGAACAGCCTGGCATGGCGCGGCGTTGGCGCGGATGAATTGGCGCTGCTCGATGTGTTGGCGCTGGCACAGGAAAAGCGCTCGATGGAAGCTTTGCTGCTCTTGCGCGGGCTGTTGGCGCCCGAGGCCGCCGCCGCCGCGCTGCATTGGGCGGACGAAGTAGCCGCGTGTCTTGCCCGGGCGGGTTGGATGATTGCGGCGACGACGCCGACTGTCCGCCGCGTCGCCTTGGCGGCGTAATGGCGGCGCGCTGATTTTACTCGGCTTCCTCGTGACGGTGCGGCAACGGAAGCTTGGCATCAGGAACGCCGGGATATGCGGCAACCAACTCGGATTGGGCAAGTCCCAACGCATCGGCGCCGCCGCGCAGTTTCGAATGCCGGGCGCCGTACGCGGCGTAAACCGCGGCGCCGACGGCGAGCCATAACGCGAGTCGCCACCAGGCGCCGGTGGACAGCGACCACATCAGCCAGGCGCAGGACAGCACCGCGGCAATCGGCGTGAAGGGCATCAGCGGCGTGCGAAACGGCCGATGCGCGTTCGGCATCGTGCGGCGCAGGATCAGCACGCCGATCGAAACCACGGCAAACGCCAGCAACGTGCCGATCGACACGAGATCGCCCAGCAAATCAAGCGGAAACAGACCGGCAAACAAAGCGGCGCCAATGCCGGTGACGATGCTGCCGACATAGGGGGTTTTGTATCGCGGGTGAATGCGCGCGAAGGCCGGCGGCAACAGACCATCGCGCCCCATGGCGTAAAAAATCCGCACCTGGCCCAACAGCGTGACCAGTAGCACGGAAACCAGGCCGAATACCGCGACGATGCTGACGCACCACCGCGCCCAATCCAGATGATGGCCTTGCTGATGCAGTGCTTCGGCAATCGGATCGGCCACGTCCAGCGTGTGGTAATTGGCAATGCCGGTCATGATCATGGCGACCGAGACATAGAGTGTCACGCAAATCGCCAGGGACAGCAGCAGCGCCAGCGGAATGGTTTTCTGCGGGTTCCTGGTCTCCTGCCCCAACGTCGAAATGGAATCAAAGCCGACATAGGCAAAGAACAGAATGCCGGCGGAGCGCATGACGCCGGTAAAGCCAAAATTCCCGCTAATGCCCGTGTTTGGCGGAATGAACGGCACCCAGTTATGCGGATTGACGAACGGAATGGCACCAATGACGATGGCAATGATCGCCAGCACCTTCAGCGCCACCACAACGTCGTTCACCTTGGCGGAAAGCTCCGTGCCCCGCATGATCAGCCAACTGACAAACAGCGTAATCAGCACCGCCGGAATATCGATCACCTTGCCGCTGGCGAAGACATGCCCGTCCGCCGCCACGGATAGCGGTGCGCCGCTGATGGCGTCAGGCAAATGGATGCCGAAACTATGCAGCGTGGACGAAAAATAGCCGCTCCAGCCGATCGCGACGAGCGAGCCGCTCATCAGATATTCCAGCAGCAGGCACCAGCCGATCATCCACGCCACGCCCTCGCCCAACGTTGCGTAAGCGTAGGAATAGGCGCTGCCCGCCACCGGCACCAGGCCGGCGAA
>DATJOH010000485.1:0-9053 GCA_035507235.1 Acetobacteraceae bacterium | reverse complement strand
CTGATCGTGCAACATCCGGTTCGGCCACCAGACGTCAATCATCTGCTGGTGGAGGGGCGGCGCATGTGCGACCACGGCGAAATACGCCCCGGTATCTTTCGTCTGCGGCGCGCGCTTTGGCTGCTGCATCACCGGCCTACCGAGGCTAGGGTTGTGCCTGTGGGGCCTTGAAAGAGACGAGAAGAAGGCTTCTTTTTTGAAAAAAAGAAGCAAAAAACTTTTGTCTGTTTTTAGGTGCTGGCATCGTCGCGCCTGCGCTATTATTCCAAACCCGCTCTACGAAACGCGGCTAGGTAATGGTCGCGATCAGCATCATGCTTGATCGGCATCTGTTCCGCGATCCACGATAGCGCAATATTCGGCTGCGCGCGGCGCAGCTCCCGCAGTGCGGCACTGGCGACGTCATGCTCCCCGGCCATGGCTGCCGCCGCGGTCAGTACTCGATGGGCGCCAACAAAATCGGACCGTTGCCGGATGCCGTCGCGCGCCAGGCGCATCGCCTCGCTATAGTTACGCCCGACGAACTGCGCATAAGCCGCGATACCGGAATAAATTGCCGAGTACGGATCGCGCGGGCTCAGCCGCAGCGCGCGTGCCGCTGCCACGCTAGCTTCTTCCCAGCGCCCGCAATAGGACAGCGCTAGACCGAAATACCCCTGCGCCAGCGAAAAATTTGGATTGAGCCGAAGGGCCAATTCGAACGCGGCCAGCGAGTCGTCAAACCGAAGCCGAAACAGATGCGTGCATCCCAATGCGAAATGCGCCCACGGGTCCTCGCTGTCCGCCAGCATCGCTGCCAGCGCCGCACGTTCGGCAATCGGTGCGACCGTTTTCAACTCTTCCCAGCCCATGTGGGCGCTGAAAGTATAACTGGCGGCCAGCACACCCAGCGCTTGGCCGTAATTCGGATCGATAGACGTCGCTTTCTCCAGCAGGGCCTGCGCCACCACATTATCCTGCCGTGTCACCCGCCAGAAATGCGACAGCGCCCGCATGACCAGGTCCCAAGCGTCCATGCTGTTCGGCGGCTTGCGCTGGGCGCGGAAATTCTCCGCCGCATAGATCTGCGGCTCGATCGCCGCCACAATCGCCTCCGTGATCTCGTCCTGCACCGCGAACACATCGGCGAGCAAGCGGTCGTAACGCTCCGCCCAGATGTGGCTGCCCGTCGCCACGTCATTGAGTTGCGCCGTGATCCGCACACGGTCGCCACCTTTGCGGACACTGCCCTCGACCACGTAGCTGACGCCGAGCTCCGCGGCGACCTGCTTCATGTGGACGGCCCTGCCCTTATAGATGAAGGACGAATTGCGCGCGATGACGAAGAACCAGCGCAGCTTCGACAGCGCCGTAATTAGATCTTCGCTGATTCCGTCTGAAAAATATTCCTGCTCCGGGTCGCCGCTCATATTGACGAATGGCAGCACCGCCACCGCCGGCCGGTCCGGCAGCGGCAACGCCGTGCGCGGTGGGGCGCTTTCGCCCGGCTTTGTACCGGTGCCAGGCGCGGCGTCCGCTTCGCCGTCCGTACGCACCTCGCCGACGAATCGGAGCCCCTTGCGCGCGATGGTGCGTATCAGCTTCTGGTCTTCGCCGCTGTCGCCAATCGCTTTGCGGGCCGCATTGATGCGGCTGGTCAGGGTCGAATCCGACACAATTCTGCCCTCCCAGACCGCTTCGATGAGGTCGTCCTTGCTCACCACGCGCTCGCGGTTCCGCACCAGATAGACCAGCAAATCAAACACCTGCGGCTCGACGCACACCGATTCCGCGCCGCGGCGCAGCTCGCGCCGGGCGATGTCGAGCGTGTGGTTGGCGAACAGAAACTGCACCTCGGTGCTCCAGCCTTCCCCTCGGGAAGCAAACCTCGCCGGAAAATCAGGCCTCTCTCAAGGATAAATCAGCCTTGAGACAAAGTCTTCCGGCCGTGCCCGCGTCATCCTGCGCCGCACCGGCTGGGCCGTGGCCCCGGGTCAAGCTCCAGGTCGCCATCCAACCGGACCGATCCGCCGCGGCGCCGCCCGGATGCGCGGCAAGCGAAGCCATCATAACGCCTGCAACTTGGGGAGTTCGCTCATGAACAAAATCGTCGCATTTCTCTACGGCATCCTATCCTACGTCGTGTTCTTCATCACGTTCCTTTACGCCATCTTCTTTGTCAGCGACCTCGTGGTGCCCAAAACCGTTGACAGTGGCGTGGCGGTGCCCGCCACGAACGCGCTGGTCGTCGATATCGCGCTGATGTCGGTGTTCGCCGTCCAGCACAGCCTGATGGCGCGCCGGCAGTTCAAGCAATGGTGGACGAAATTCGTCCCGCGGTCGGTCGAGCGCAGCACCTACGTGCTGTTTGCGAGCCTGGCGCTGGCCCTGCTGTTCTGGCAATGGCGGCCGTTGCCGTCGGTGGTGTGGCAAATCGGCGATGCACGGCTCGCCTTGGCGGCCACCGCCCTGTCGTTCGCCGGCTGGCTGATCGTGCTGACCAGCACCTTCCTGATCAATCATTTTGAGCTGTTCGGACTGCAACAGGTGACGAGCAATCTCGCCGGCCGCCCGATGGCCGCGCCACGCTTCCGCACTCCCTTGTTCTACGGTATCGTGCGACACCCGATCTATCTCGGCTTCATCATCGCCTTCTGGGCGACGCCGGTCATGACGGCGGGGCACTTGTTGTTCGCAACGGTAACGACGGCCTACATCATCATCGGCATCCTGCTCGAGGAGCGCGACCTGATCGAGCTCTTCGGCGACGATTACCGGCGCTATCGTGCCCGGGTCGCGATGCTCATGCCCTGGCGCAAGTCGGCCTGATTGCGATTCGCGTAGCGGAGGCCGCGCGCCGCGGCTTCCGTCGTCGCGTGCTATCCACCTTTCGGCAGCGCAACACGCACCCCACCGAATGCCGCCGCGGTAAATTGCGCACCCAGCATGTCATGCGGAAAACCCAGCTCGACGCGGCTGACGCTATCGAGCCGCTCAATTTGGTCATCAGAAAGACTAACCTCGAGCGCGCCGAGATTGTCCTCGAACTGCGACAACGTGCGTGCCCCGATGATTGGCGAAACCACTGCCGAATTCAGCAAGGTCCAGGCAAGCGCCACTTGCGCCGGCGTTTTGCCAAGCTCCCGCGCTATCTCAGTAACGATGGTGGCAATGGCGAGATTGCGCTCGGAGAGGCGGCCGGTCGCAACGTTGATGGCCTTGCGCGATACCAACCCACCCGATTGCTCGTCGCGCAAACTCCCTTGACTATACTTGCCTGAAAGCACGCCCCCGCCCAGCGGCGACCAGGGGATCACGCCCATCCCCATTTCATGCGCCATCGGAATGAGGTCGCGCTCAACGGTGCGCTCGATCAGCGAATAAGAAATCTGCAACGCGACGAAGGGCGACCAGCCGCGCAAATCGGCAATGGCCTGCATCCGCGAGCATTGCCAGGCAGGTGTGTCGGACAGGCCCGCATAGAGAATCTTGCCCTGGCGGACGAGATCGTCAAAGGCGCGCAGGATTTCCTCAACGGGCGTGCGGAAATCCCACATGTGCAAATAAAGCACGTCGATATGGTCGGTACGCAGGCGCTGCAAGCTCGCTTCCACCGAGCGCACCATGTTCTTGCGCTGATTGCCGCTGGCATTGGGATCGCCCGGACGTGTCGTCAGTGTGTATTTGGTCGCCAGTACGAGTTTTTCGCGACGCTCGGCAAGCAACCGGCCCAGCAGCGTTTCCGAACCGCCCATCTGCCCATAGAAATTGGCGGTATCGATGAAGTTTCCGCCGCGCTCGATATAGCTGTCGATGATGCGGGCGGCATCTTCGTCGGTACTGCCCCAGCCCGCGCCTGCGCCGAAGGTCATCGTGCCGAGTGACAATGGCGAAACACGCAGCCCGGACCGGCCCAGCAGCCGGTAATGATCAAGTTGCAAGGACATCGTTTTTCTTCCGCATTTTGACGTCTTTCCTGGCACGCGCGAAGCCACCGGCGAAAAACCGACCGAATTTACGGCGCCCCCCCAACAGACGGATAAGGAGAAAAGGTCTTTTGGTTCTTTTCTTCAGAAAAGAACAAAACTTCAAAATCCGCCATCAGAAATCAATATGACCTCAACAGCCTCGCCCACTGCCACCGGGCGCGCGTGCGGCGCACGGAGCACCAGGCAATCCGCCGCGCTCAGCAACGAAAGCATTGCCGAATCCTGTTTCGCGAACGGCGTCGCCACCAGCGCGCCCGTTTCATCGCGGCTAAGGGTGGCGCGCAAATGATCGGCCCGGTGGTCGTTCGCCCGCATCGCCGCGCCGGCGCGCGCGGTGACCGTCTCGGGCGCATCGCCCGGCAGGCCGGCCAGACGCCGCAGTGCCGGCAGCAGGAACAGCACGGCGCACGCGAAGGCGGAAACCGGATTCCCCGGTAGCCCCAGCACCGGCGTTCCCCCGACCCGCCCGAAAATCATCGGCTTGCCCGGCCGCATTGCCACTTGCCAAAAATCCAGCGCGAACCCGTGCGCCGCGAGCCCCGCCTGCACCACATCATGCGTGCCGACGCTGGCGCCGCCGGTGGTCACCAATATATCGGCGCGCAGCCCCCGCGCCGCCGCTTCAGCAACCGCGTCAGGCGTGTCGCGCGCCACCGGCAGCACCACAGGACGTCCCCCCGCGGCGCGCACCATGGCGGCCAGCATGTGGCTGTTGGAACTCACAATGCCGCCTGGCCCAATCGGCTCGCCCGGCAATGCAACCTCATCGCCGGTGGCAAGTATCGCGACCTCCGGCCGACGATAGACCGACAGAAACGGATGATTTGCCGCCGCCGTCAGGCCGATCTGCCGCGCCGTCAGCCGCTGTCCCGGCCGTACAACCGTATCGCCGGCGCTGAAATCCTGGCCGCGCGGCCGCACGTGCCGGCCAACCCCGATCGTTTCGCAAACCCGTATCATATCGCCGTCGCGCGCCGCGTCTTCCTGCAACAGCACCGCATCGGCACCCGCCGGCACCACGCTGCCGGTGTAAAGTCGCACCGTCTCGCCAACACTCACGCCGCCGCCGAACGGATGCCCGGCCGGTGCCTCGCCAATAACCCGCAGCGTTTCGCCCGAAACGGCATCCGCGGCGCGCACCGCATATCCATCCATGGCCGAAACATCCGCGGGGGGTTGCGTCAGGCGGGCGACGACCGGCGCGGCGAGAACGCGGTTCCAGGCATCGGAGATCGGAACGATTTCCGCGGCGACGTGGGTCAACCCCGATAGGATGCGGGCGCGGGCTTCTTCGACGGAGAGCATGAGGTTAAGGACTTCTTTTTTGAAAAAATGAAGCAAAAAACTTTTGTCTGTTTTCCCCCAGCCCCCAGCAGTCGCCGGGCGCATCCGCTGCACGGGCAGGAAGCAAAAGTTTTTTGCTTCTTTTTTTCAAAAAAGAAGCCTTCCTACTCATCATCACTCCTGCGAAAAATCCCCAGATTTCCCCCCCGCCTTATGCGTCAGCCGCACCGCCTCAATACGCATGCCGCGATCAATCGACTTGCACATGTCGTAAACCGTCAACGCCGCCACGCTCGCCGCCGTCAGCGCTTCCATTTCGACACCGGTGCGGGCCGTCGTCGTCACCGTCGCGGCGATTTCCACCGCATCACCGGCCACCGCGAGATCGAGCGAAACCGCATCGATCGCCAGCGGATGACACAGCGGTATCAACTCGGCCGTGCGTTTCGCGGCCATGATGCCGGCAAGCCGCGCGGTGCCCAGCACATCGCCCTTCTTCGCCGTGCCCGCGCAAATCGCGGCAGCGGTTGCCGCCTGCATGACCACGCGCGCCCGCGCCGTCGCCGTGCGCCGCGAAACTTCCTTGGCGGACACATCCACCATGGCGGCGCGACCTTCGGCGTCAAAATGGGTGAGGCTCATGCCGCGCCATTCAGCAAGGCGCGGGTCGCCGCTTCGATATCCGGCTGGCGCATCAGGCTTTCGCCCACCAGCGCGCAATGCGCGCCGACCGCGGCGAGGCGCGTAAGATCCGCATGGCTACGTATCCCGCTTTCAGTCACGAGAATTTTGTCCGGTGGCACATGCGGCGCGAGTTGCAACGTAATTTCGATATCCGTGCGCAAAGTCTTCAGATTGCGGTTATTGATACCGATCAGATTTGACTGCAGCCCGAGCGCGCGATCGAGTTCGGCGCGGTCATGCACTTCCACCAGCACATCCAGATCCAGCGAGCGCGCAAGCTCCTCCAACTCCCGCGCTTCATCGTCGGTGAGGGCCGCCATGATTAACAGGATCGCATCCGCGCCAGCGCAACGGCTTTCGTAAATCTGCCAGGGATCGAGGATGAAATCCTTGCGCAAGGCGGGCAGCGGCACGGCTGCCCGCGCCGCGCGCAGATCGTGCAATGACCCGCCGAAATGCGGCCCTTCGGTCAATATCGAGAGGCAGGTCGCGCCGCCCGCCTGGTAGGCTTGCGCAACGTCCGTCGCCGTGGCGCCAGGCGCGATTTCGCCACCGCTCGGGGACGTGCGCTTGAATTCGGCGATCAGCCCGTGCCGCCCCGCGATGTGCGCGTCTTTCAGCGCCTGGGCGAAGCCACGCGGTGGCGGCTGGCGCGCGCCGGCCGCCGCCTTCAGCGACGCCACCGGGGTTGTCTCCTTGCGGCGGGCGACTTCCGCCCGGGTTTCGGCACAGATACTGGCAAGCACGTCGGTCATGCGGCGGCGATGTGTTGCAGCGCGGCGAGCTTGGCAAGGGCGCCCCCCGACGCAAGCGCCGCGCGCGCCATGCCGGCCCCGTCCGCCAGGTCAGCCGCGCGCCCGGCGACGACCAGCCCTGCCGCGGCGTTCAGCACGACCGTGTCATGGTAAGGCCCCGTTGCACCGCGCAATAACGCCAGAAGCGCCCTCGCGTTCGCGGCCGCATCGCCGCCCCGTATGGCGGCAACCGGCGCGCGTGGCAGCCCCGCCTGCTCCGGCGTCACGATGAACCGGCGCACCGCGCCCTCCTGCCATGCCGCCACCTCGGTTTCCCCCGCCAGCGTCAGCTCGTCCAATCCGCCGCCATGCACCACCCATACGCAGTCGGCGCCGAGCGCCCCCAGCGTTTCCGCCATCGGCACCAGCCAGCGTGGCGCGAACACGCCGACAAGCTGCCGCTTCACGCAGGCCGGATTGGCCGCTGGTCCCACCAGATTGAACAGCGTGCGAAAGCCGATTTCCGCGCGCGCCGCCGCGGCATGGCGGAGGGCCGCGTGGTGGTCCGGCGCGAACAGAAACGCGATATTGTGGGCGGCCAGCAGCGCCGCCGCATCGCCCGGCTTCGGCACGACACCGAGGGCTGCCAACACATCGAACCCGCCGGCGCGGCTGGAAAGCGCCCGGTTGCCGTGCTTCGCCACCGGCACGCCGCAGGCTGCCACCACGAAGGAAACCGCGGTGGAGACATTTAGCGTGCCCGCGCCATCGCCGCCCGTGCCGCAGACATCGATCGCCCCCGCCGGCGCCGCAACGCACATCATGCGCGCCCGCGCCGCCCGCACGGCGCCGCAAAACTCCGCCTGCGTCTCGCCGCGCACCCGCATCGCCGTCAGCAGCGCGGCAATCTGCGCCGCCGTCGCATCCCCCTCCATGATGCAGGCAAAAGCCTGCTCCGCCTCCGCTTCGCTCAGCGTGGCGCCGTCCGCGAGGCGGGCGAGGGTCGGCTTCAGCAAGAAACTCAGGCCGCAACCTCTTGCGGCGCGCGCGCCGCGCCCGCCAGGCGCAGGAAGTTGCGCAACAGGTCGTGCCCGTGCTCGCTGGCGATGCTCTCGGGATGGAATTGCACGCCGAACACCGGCTCGCTGACATGGCGCAGCCCCATGATCAGCCCGTCCTCGGTATGCGCCGTCGCCACCAGGCAGGAGGGCAGGGTTTCCGCTCGCACGATCAGGCTGTGATAGCGCGTCGCCGCGAACGGATTTTTGAGGCCCGCGAAGATATCCGTGCCGCCATGAAGGATTTGGCTGACCTTGCCATGCATGGGAACAGGCGCCCGGACGACTTCGCCGCCAAAAACCTGCCCAATCGCCTGGTGCCCGAGACACACGCCCAGAATGGGAATGCGGCCGGCCGCGGCGCGTATCAGATCGCAGCAAATGCCGGCTTCATGCGGCGTGCACGGCCCTGGCGAAAGCACGATCGCCTCCGGCCGCAATGTGAGCGCCGCGTCCACGCTGATCGCGTCAT
The DNA here is from genome assembly GCA_035507235.1 of Acetobacteraceae bacterium. Classification (GTDB taxonomy): domain Bacteria; phylum Pseudomonadota; class Alphaproteobacteria; order Acetobacterales; family Acetobacteraceae; genus CAJCIS01. The sequence continues at coordinate 853 of DATJOH010000485.1, read as the reverse complement.
TGCGGCGAACATCGCAGTCCACGCCCAACTCGCCGAAATAGTGGACGAGGTTGAACGTAAAGCTGTCGTAATTGTCGATCAGCAGGATCATGGCTGCCATATAGGCCGACCGCGGCCCCGCGCGAATACCCTAGCTGGCGTGCGTCTCGGTTGCGTTCAGCAGCGCCATGGGCATGGAAACGCTGGTCACCTGCCAGCCGATATTCCAGCCGCGGCAGCCCAGGCGAAACTCCAGGCGCACCGGCGGATCGGACGGCGATAGCTGCACCGGCCGCACCGTCACCTCGAAGCTGGTAATGCCATCGAAGCGCGCGGCCTCCACGCTGGGCTGCGCGGCCTCGCCGGCGGCGGGGCTCAGCGATGCGAACGCGTCCGCCAGGCGCTTCGGCGTAATCGCGTCATCCACCGCCTTCTGCGCCAGCGCATTGCCGAAACTGGCGCCGAATGGCGGCAAGTCATCGTCGCTGGTCGCACTTATCTTCGTGGCAACCGGCTCGCCCGCAAGCCCGTCGAGCACCGTCTGCTTCATGCTGGCGCGCACGCTGTCCCAATCAACGTCCGCCTCAAGCGCGCGCACATCATGGTGCCTGATGTCCCGCTGCAACTTCAGCAGCGCGACATAAGGCGAGGCAACGTACCCGGCGACGACCAGAATCAGCAGCGCACGGAGTTTCATGCGCTATCAACGCAACGCAGCGATGCGCGGTGCCAATCACAAACGCGTGATCAACCATAAGGAGAAAGAAGAAGGCTTCTTTTTTGAAAAAAAGAAGCAAAAAACTTTTACCAATCCCATCAAAAAGCCGGCCCCAATCGGCGGATTCGGATGCCGTCTGAAACAGATAAAAGTTTT
>DATJOH010000484.1:0-3576 GCA_035507235.1 Acetobacteraceae bacterium | reverse complement strand
GTGCGCCGCGACCACCACCGGCACCGGGCAATCCCGCACCGCCTTGAAGCTAAGGTAGTTACCCCGGTTGAGCGCCACGATGCGTTCGGGATGGGCCTGCATCTCCTTGATATCGACGCCGCCGCAAAAGCCGCGCCCTTCCGCCCGGATCAGCAGGCAATGCACATCTGTCCGCGCGCCAAGCTCCGCGATCATGCCCGGCAACGCATTCCAGAGAGCCGAATCCAGCGCATTGACCGGCGGATGATCCAGCACCAGTTCCCCAACCCGCCCGATGATATTTGTAACCACCGTCATAGCAAAAGTTCTTTGGTTCTTTCTTTCAAGAAAGAACACCTTCTCTTCTTCACTTGTCTTCCTTTCTGTTAGCCGCCGCCATAGCCCTGCCATCCAGCCCGGCCAGGCTGTCGCCGCTGACGATATTGTTTTGTGCGTGGGCAAAATGATGCATGTGGAATACGGCGTCCATCGCCGTGCGTTTGCCGCGCAAATCCTCCACGTGATTGATTGCCTGCTTTGTCAACCAGACGCCAAGGCGCGGTTGCGCGGCCAGTTTGTTGGCCACCGCGCGCGTTTCTGTCTCAAGGCTTTCGCGCGGCACAATGCGATTGACCATGCCGAGTTCGTAGGCGCGTGCCGCCGGCATGCGTTCGCCCAGGAGCAGAAATTCCTTGGCCACGCGTGGCGGCAATTCAAACGCATGAGCAAAATACTCCACGCCAGGAATGCCCATTCGCACCACCGGGTCCTGAAAAAACGCGTCCTCGGCAGCGATGATAAGATCGCAGACCCAGGCGAGCATGAGCGCACCGGCAATGCACGCCCCCTGCACCATGGCGATCGTTGGTTTCGGCATTTCCCGCCAGCGCCGACACATGCCGAGATAAACTTCCTGTTCCCGCGTGTAGAGAAATTCGGCGCCAGGTTTATCAACGTGATCGGCGAGCAGGTGTCGCCGTTCGAATGTTTCGCTGATATCGCGACCTGGCGTTCCAATATCATGGCCGGCGGAGAAATGTTTTCCCGCACCGCGCAGCACAACCACCTTGATCGCATCGTCATTGGTGGCGCGCCGGAAGGCATCATCCAGCGCGTAGGTCATTTGGGAGTTTTGCGCATTGTGGAAGCCGGGTCTGTTCATGGTGACCCAGGCGATCGCGCCTTCCTGGTCGTAGAGCACGGGTTCATTGGTTTCATACACCGGACCGGCACCGGACGTGATCGACGGTTCGGTCATGATATCGATCCTCCGCGACGGTCGCCGTTCGGGTCGCCTTTGAACACGGACTTGCGCAAGCCGCCTGGATCCAGCCGCTCGCGGATGATGGCAAGTTGCTCGGCGCTTGGCGCCGCGGTAACCGGCGCATCCTCTCCGCCAATGAGCGAAAATCCAGTATTCTGCTGGACTTCCGCGAAGCTCACGTCAGGATGCAGGGAGCGCACCCTTATGGCGTGCGCCGGGCCGCCAAAATCCAGGACCGCCAGATTCGTAACGATCAAACGCAAATCCAGGCCCAACGGCTTACGCCCGCCGCTCCAACGCGCGGGGTTGTAGCCGGCGCTGCAAACAAAATCCACCTCGCCCGCCACCAGGGCGCGGGTGTTGTGCGACGGCACGAAGTAACTGTTCGGGTGGTGTACGCTGTTGCCAGGATAGCCGCGGGCACCGAGCAAAGCCGCCTTTGGTCGCGCCCGGTCGCCGATCGTGGAAATATTTGTTTGGCCAAAGCGATCGATTTGGGTCGGTGCCACGAACGCATGGCGCTTGCCGCTCCAGAGATTGTCGAATGTGCGCGCGTAGGGCGCCCAGCCTTCAACCTGTGGCACATAGCCATTGCGCGGTCCCAGAGGCACCGGTTCTGTCACGAAATAACTCTCCGCGTCGGTCATCAGCAGCGCGTCATTGAAGGTGAGCTTCGCCAATCCAGCGGCCAGACGGGGTATCGGCGTGATTCCGGTCGCCAACACCTCGCCATCGTGCCGCCAGGCTTCCGCGGCGGCGACAATGCAGAGTTCGGCAAGCGAGTATTCCATGCTGGCGCCCGCCCTCAATAGACCGCGGCCGGCAGGGCATGGACGAATGCCGCGCCGCCGACCGCGTCCAGATACACATCCGGATCGATGTCGACGTAGCGGGTGCGATAGGCGGCCCAGGCGTCGGGCGTGCCGGATTCGGCATAGGCCTTGAGATGCGGCAAATCGATGCCGTAATCTGGCGATGCAGCGGTGGGATGGGCGCCGAATGGCGCCTCCACCACGGCATTCACGACGCTGCGCTCAAATAGATTGAATCGAATATTTGCAGGCAGATCCAGCGCTTGCGTGGACACGAGCCGCTCCGTCGAAACGATCACGTCGGCTGCCGCCCGCGCCATCAGATCGTCAAAGAACGGATCGGGGCTCAATACGAGCGTATTGCCAAGCTGGTCCGCCCGATGCACGTGCAGCAATGCCGCATCCAGGCGCAGCGCCGGCATCGCAATGAATTCCTCGCCGTCCTCGTAGGGGCTCCGTACTGTCGTCAGTCCCTGTGCGGCGATATCGGTTGCCATACCCACACGGGTTGGCAGAAACGGCAGGCGCATTGCGGCGGCGCGCAAGCCCCAGTGCACCATTCCTTCATCGAGCTCCAGCACTTCGAATGCGCCCGCCTGGCGGGCGGCGCGAAAATGCGGGTCGAGCGGAAAATGATCCAGCGAAACGAATCCGAAGATCAGCTTGCGCAATCTCCCCGCGGCGGCGAGCATGCCGACATCCGGTCCGCCGTAGGAAACCACGGTCAGGTCGCGCAGCGGTGAGCGCAGGATAGCGCGCACCAGTGCCATCGGCTTGCGCCGGGTGGCCCATCCGCCAATGCCGATCGTCATGCCGTCCGATAGGCGGGCCACTGCATCGTCCAGGCTGATACGCTTGTCCAATGGCACGATCAGGCGGCCTTGGCGGCGCGCCACCATGCGGTCAGGTCGGGCACGCTCGCAACCATAAGTTCAAGCGGCTTGATTGCCATGCCGGACCTTGCCCCACGCGGCGGTCGAGGTGCCGCCTGCTAAGCCCGCATGTTTGCCCGACATTGTCCCCGCTTCAAGCGAAATTCGTCGCAAAACCGCCTTTCTTGCTACGCAAAACGGCAATACAACCCCTGCCAAGTGGTGCCGGATCCAACTGCCGCCCTCGGGAGCGCGGGGGCGCAAGCCAGCTCGGCCACTGGAGCCTCCGCATGAACTTCGATCCGACCGCGACACGCCTCTATATCCAGGACGTCACGCTGCGTGACGGCATGCACGCCATCCGGCACGCCTACGGGCTTGATCATGTCATGGCGATCGCGCGCGCGCTCGACGAAGCCGGTGTGGACGCGATCGAGGTGGCGCACGGCGATGGGCTGACCGGCGCATCATTCAACTACGGTTTTGGCGCCCACACAGACTGGGAATGGCTGGAGGCCGCTGCCTCGGTTTCGCAAAATGCGGTGCTCACCACCCTGCTGATCCCCGGCGTCGGCACCTTCGATGATCTCAAACAGGCCTACGGTCTCGGCGCGCGGTCCGTGCGGATCGCAACCCATTGCACGGAAGC